>JBPOHH010000174.1:0-7364 GCA_052035765.1 Bacteroidota bacterium | reverse complement strand
AGCCCCTTGCGGCGAACCGTGCGCACAGCGAACACAGGTCTGCGCAATCTCTGCAAAGAGCAACGCATTTCAGGTGATTGATATAATTCGAATGGATACAAGATGTTGCGCACGACTCACATTCAATTGAGCAGGCAAGGCAGGCATCGATGATGCGACTGGCATGTTCCATTATTTTTGTTCTATACATGGTGGTTTAATCTCGTCGCTGCATCTTCGCAACGCCGGACAATCCTATTTTCCTTTTTTGACCAAATCCATCCCACATTTCGGGCATTTTCCCGGCTTGTGTGATTTCATACGCGGGTGCATCGGGCATACATAGCTGTCCATCGCTTCGTGCTTTTCGGTTCGAATCTCGGAGGTTCTCACCGTCTTTTTCTCGAGAATTCTGCTGCAAATCGGGCATTTTCCCTTTTCATTGAGCTTGACTATCGGATGCTTCGGGCAGGTATAATACACCGAATCGGTGCGCTTGTCTGTTTTGATCGTCGAGGATGCCTTGGGCTCCTGCTTGCTTTGTGCCACGACGACGCTACTGCATAGAAGCAGAGTAAGCGCCAGGGAGAGAAGAAATGTTTTCATACTACTTGGAATAATGCTTCAGCGCCGCTGTTGCCCGGGTATGGAATAGTACTCCACGTGATATAATTTTATGGTTTTGAAGCGCTTACATCTTCTGCTGCCCGCACTTCGACCCCTGAATTTTCTAAGTCTTTATCCAAGGAATAGAGCGCATTATTATTTACTTTTTCACCGCCGGCAATTTTCATTTTGTCGAGCAGACCCAGGGCGAGAGTTTCTTCTTCGACTTGTTCTTTGACGAACCATTGGAGGAAATTCCAGGTCGCCCAGTCTTCCTCTTCCATGCTCATTTTTACGATTTTATAGACATCTTTGGTGATCTCGACCTCGTGTTCGAGGATTTTTTCAAAACATCCGTTCATGCTCTCCGGTGTGTCGTGCGGCGCATCGATAGCGGTGATATGTACCTTTGCTCCGCGCTTGAGGATATACTCGAGGATTTTCATCATGTGATCACGTTCTTCCTCCGCGTGGCGAAAGAGAAATTGTGCGATCCCGCCATACCCCTGATGATGCGCCCAGGCGGCGTAGGATAAATACACTTGCGATGCCTGTGCTTCTTTGGTCATTTGCGCATTCAGCGCAGCGGTGATGGGTTTTGAAAGTCGATTGGTATTCATGGGTAATGCCTTTATAATGTAGTATAGTACAATGATTTTGGGATACGTATTTTAGGTGTGTACGGGGATAAATTCGCCGACTGATGGGTCGTAAAATTGATGAGTTCGGCATTGAATTTTTCGGTTTCCTCCAGAAAAAGCGCATGCCCGCTATTCTCAAAGGTGACAACGGTAGAATGAGCAATTCCGATATGAAGCTGTTCGGCCATTTCATAGGCGCATATCTTGTCTTTTTTACCATGCATAATAAGTGTCGGCACGGTAATTTTCGATAAATCACCACGCAAGTCCGTATCACGCAGCGCCTTTAATGTTTCCCCCATGGCATGAGCCGATGCGCTGAGTCCGATACCGTAAAGCCAGCTGCCAATCCCCGGACTGAGCGCCGTCTCGGATGCTGCGAATATCTTCCCTACATTGGATAATAATTGCGGACGATTGCTATAGTTAAGTGCAAGTAAAGCATCGACATCGGCGGTCGAAAGATTGTAGGGATAGTCGTGGCGTTTTGTCCAGCTTGGCGCAGCAGCGGCAAAGAGTGCGAGCTTCGTAATTCTGTCGCTTCCCATGCAGGCAGCATAGCGTATAGCAATTGCGCCGCCCATCGAAAATCCGCAGAGAACCGCGTCGGTGATTGCGAGCTTGTCGAGAATGACGTTAATATCATGCACATGCACATCGTAATCATAGCTGCCGTAGGGCTTGTCCGATTTCCCGAATCCCCTGAGCGTAATGCCGAGTACTCTACATCCGCTTTCGAGTAAATCCGTGTATTGATACTCATACATCTCATCGCTCAACGGCCAGCCGTGGAGGAGGATTATTACTCTTCCCGAGCCGGCATCGGTGACATGCAGGCGTACATTGGGCTCGACGTTGATGTATTCTTCCCGCGCTTGCTGCGCTCCTTCAAGCGTGGGGCTTGGTTCGTGATGCGCACTGTTGGGTGGTACTAGGGTATTCATAATGTTAGAATTGTTCTTTAATAATATGTTTTGCTTCGACTTGTAAATGCAGCAGGAATTTCTCGACCGCTTCGACCATCGGCGGCGGCCCGCAGAGATAGAAGTAGTGGTGAATTCCACCGCCATAATGCTTGAGAAATGCTTCGGTAATTTGTCCGTGTTCATACCCTTTGACCGCTTCGTCCGAGAGAATGTGGATGCAATTATCACCGAGTATTTTTTCCAATTCAGCTTCGAGAATAATATCGGCTTTTGTTTTACTCGCAAAGAGCAGCGTATTAGCGCCAATTGCATGCGTTGCATAGAGTTGCCTGAGTATAGCTATAAATGGCGTCACTCCCGCACCACCGGCGATAAATACACCTTCTCCAACATAGGTGATAGCTCCATACACATCATGAACGATAAGTTCATCGCCCACCACCAGTTCGCGGAGTTCATTGGTCACACCCTCGTGGTCGGTGTAGGTTTTGATCGTAAATTCCAAGAATTCACTCTCCGGCAGACAGGTGAACGTGAAGGGACGTTCCTCGCCTATCCATCCTATTTTATGGATAGATACCATCGTTGCCTGCCCGGGAACGAAGGTATAATTGGCAGGCCTTTCGGTGGTAATTTTCACAACGTCGTGCGTGACGGCGGTGATGGAGAGTATGGGAACGATATGTTGCATCCAAGTATTCAAAATGTTGGGGAAATCGACGTTTTGTTGGGCAGCGGGCGCTTTACCGCCCCATACCGATCTGATTCATGTATGCCTGATTGTCCCAAAAGAGGTATTCCTCGATGATGACACCATTTTTCCAGTTCGCTACCGTGCACATGGGGATTGAGAATAATTTGCCGGTTGATTGCGTTGTCGTGCCCTTGCCGGTCTGCTGCGTTGAGGAATAGGTGCCGCTCATGATGCCGGTGACGCAGGTCATTGAGCCCGAACCGAACCTGATAGGATGAAGCTGAATGGTCGTGTTCGGCGCATTGACAAACATCGCCTTGAGGTCGGCAATATGCCGGTCTATTCCCACCGTCGAATGTCCGTCCGGCCAGTTAACCTTTACATCGTTGGAATGGCTTTCGTGGAGACGCGCCCAGTCCTGATTGCTAAATACTGTAAAATCAAGGGTATCAAAGGTTGCAAGATTCTTGGCTATTGTCTGATTGCCGGCAGTAAGATAGGAGATTTGCGCGCGGAGTGAGTCGACGGCTGCCTGACTGTAGGTAGACATTTCTTCGTCTTTCGAACATTTTATAATTATCGAAAAAAGTACAATTACCAGGGCGCCGGCGGCCACTATATTTCTCAAACGGTAGGGATTTTTCATGATGATTAGAATGAGAGGTTTAGAAATTTCGTTGGGGAATTGTTATTCGATTCCCGGCTTTGCGCAGTTGCCTCTCCCTACATGATAGTCTGGGAGAGGCACGTGGCGTTTTGTGCTGCAACTGTCTATTATTGAATTACTTCCACGAATACATTACGATTATACATTCTACCTTCGGGATAGCGATTAGTGAAGCTGTATTGAGTTTGGGTCTGACCGATAGCCACGGCACGTACATCGACTTTTTTGCCTTCTTTGGTGAGCTGGTCTTCGATAATTCCTTTGGCTTGATTAGCGCGTTCCAGTGACAAAGCCTGATTGCCGGCAGGATTACCGATAGCATCGGTATGACCGTGTACAATGACCCGATTGCCGACTTCCATGCCCGGAGTGATTTCTGTGCGTATTTTGTTTTCATAGCGTGCAATCGCGTCGGACTTGTCATAGTCGAAGAGCATCAAGTACCGCGAAGCATTCTTTAATTCTTTGGATTTATTGAGCTTAAAGGCAAGGTTTTCCTCCGACATTTTACCGCTTTTTTCCGTAATCATCACTTTTGCATTATAGGAGCCATTTTCGAGAAAACGCATGAGTTCAGCAGGATTGATACGTTCTGAATTGTAGCCGAACGGACCGAAATACATGGATTTACCTTCGCCGGTAATCGTCATGTCCCAGCTATCAAATGCCACGTCTTTTCCAATGGTAAAGATTAAATCATTATCAATCGAAGATTCATCACGAATGGTATAGGTAATAGACTTGAGCATATCGGGATTGGAGAATTCAAACACCACGCGGCGATTTTCATCATCAATTAAATCAGCAAAAGCGGGGTCGGTGTAATAGGTACCGGATGGTTTTTTCGGAGCAGAAGTCACGATTTTGATACGATCTGCATCAATTCCAAAGGCATTGACAAGGTAATTTTTCACTTTCAATGCGTATGGTTCGCCATCTTTTCCAAATGGATCACTACCGCTCAAGGTGAGCTGTTCGCGGGGATTTTGACGCATTCTGTCGGCATAGATATTCATCACATTATAGTAGGATTTCATGAGCTGATTGACGTTTGTTTCCTTCACGGTGAGGTCACCTTTCATGAAATTTTCGAGGTCGGATTCTTTGAAATTTTGAGCATCGGCGCGTGAGAGCATCGTATAGCGGGCAGGAATTTCGGTACTTCCTTTTTCAAAAAACACATACGGGTGAATAGGGAAATACCCCTTGATATTCTTGGTGAGGATCGTGCTTTCCGGTGGAAGGAGCACATCGACTCTTTTGGCGACCGGTTCGGGTGGCATAGCATCGGCAATTCGTGCCTCCGATGAATAATCAAACGACAAGCGAACGCCTAAGCGGTAGCTGAAGGTGGACCATACGTCGGACATCGACCCCTGATTGGGTACGTTAACCGATTGCTTCTGATTGACAAGCCATGCACAATCAAAAAACGGGGAGAGCAGCATCGTCGTACGCTCGCTGAGGGTTGCTGCTTTAAAATCATAGGCAATTCCCGCCTGAAATCCATAAGTAAGTGCATTGAAATTCTGCACTTCGGCGTCGGGTTCGGTCACTGCAATTGGATCTTGAACAGTGCCCTTGTAGTCATTGTTGTAGGCATATACAGCGCTGAGATTCACTCCAACAAGCGGCCCGACAACGAAGCTCATATTGGGAATCAAATGCTGGTCAATTCTCAATAATGGCTCAATCGTCAGGTACGACACCTTGGTGTCAAACGACGGTATCGGGACTCTGGTGTCGTCGATGACGAGGGTGTTTTTGGGGTCGTATGATGCACGTAACTGCAATCCCCACCAACTAGATGATAGATATTCTCCGAAGATACCGGCGTAGAGTCCGCCGCCCGTACCATCGACATAATCAATATTATCGACAGGTGAATGAAAGTTCGCATCGGTGCCATGCAATTGCTGCCATCCGAGACCGGAGGCATTAATCTGACCGGCAATATTGAGACCGTATCGCCAGGAAGAAGCGCGGAATTTCGTGTCCTGCGCCTGTACAGTGCCAAACGCCAGAACAAGTATTGTTCCCAGCATCAATCCAACAGCGAATTTGAGAGTAGAATTTTTCATGTATTTATCTTTATTATAGAAGAGATAATCTGCTTTCTTGTTGAAAGTTCAGTGGTCAAAAGAGGTAAGAAGTGTGCTCATTGCACCATCCTCCTGGCTGTCGCGTTTCGTGTGGTTGCAGGCAGTCGTTGGATGTCCGGTATGCATGCAATGAGGAAGTAGTAAGGCGGCGTGCACTGTCGATTGCAGGATAGTTGTTCCGGCTTATTCGGTACTGATTGTGCGTGTAACAGTACGGTGCAAAATTACGGAGAAGAGGGTGGGGCTATGTTACATAACTGCAAGTATTGCTTACAAGATTCACACATTGATGATGGGCGCCCAATATAGAGATATGAGCACGGTGAGCAGAAGCAGCAATCGAGAGTATGAACGCCTATCCGACAAAAAAAAACCATCATGATTTGAATTCATAATGGTTTTTGTGAGGATGATCAGGTTCTACCGGTAATTACCAAAACCACCGATAAAAAATCCTCGTTACGTTGCAATTCCCGTTAGAGAATCGCATAGCCGACATAGATTTGGAACCCTTGATTGCTCCATTTATCTGAATCGGAAATGTCATTAATATTACTTAGACCAATCACATAGCGCAGTCCGGCTTTAAATGGACCGAGATTCACCTGCCCGCCGAGTAAGAACGACAAATCGCCGCTTGAGAAGGCATTGCTCCCGTTTTTGAGGGTCGTTTCATTGGGATTAATCAATATCCCGAATTGCGGTCCGGCATGGATCGCAATCAGCTCCGACGGAGAGTACGTAAAAATCACCGGAATACTCAGGTAGTCGAGCGTGATATCGGTAACATTACTAAAACTATAAAGCGTATCGAGATTTGTGCCTGCTTTGGTATTGACACTGCTCCACAGCAATTCCGGCTGAATACCCCATTGTTCACCGAGCCCGACCATCGCAAAAGCGCCGAGATGATACCCGAACCTAAACTCCTCATCAAATGCTTTTCCGCCTACTTTAAAGACATTTGCACCGAATTTTGCGCCAAGCTGAAAGTCCTGCGCAACCATACCGGCAGTACTCATACCGAAGAGCACCGCGACGACAAGAAAGAATTTCTTTTTCATACTGACAGTGTTATGATGAATAATTGTAATCACCTTATTTATTTAAAAATTGGATAATAGTACGGTGCGCAGATTCCTGCCTGCCGTCACAATACCCTTCGCCCCTGAATCACCCGCAGAAGCACAACGACCGCCGCGATGACGAGCAGAATATGAATAATACCACCGGCGTTAAAAGCCGTCAATCCGAGAATCCATGCTACGACGAGCACAACGGCAACAAGATAGAGTAAATTTCCCATGACGGGTCTCCTTAAAATTATGGAACTACTTATAGTACTGTATATTAGAAAGTCAGACGAACGCTGAAACCGGTGTCAAAATACATGATTGCACCATCGTAAAAATCGATAATCGGCTTCACATCTATCCCGATATTGATCGGCGCACCCTTGAATTTATAGTCGAGTCCGAGGATTAAATCGAGCCCCACGACCGAACGGTTGTTATACACATGCTCGCCCCGAAAAGTATAATAGCTGCCGCCGTCATTAAAAAACCCGATATGCGCACCGCCGCCGTAGAGCCACTGCAGTCCGCGTGCTCCCGAGATAGGATTGTGCACTTCATACAAGCCGGTGATAATAAAGCTCCGTGACCCGAAGCTGACAATTCCCTCCAACGCCGTGCTACTACTCGTAAAATGCTTGATGGTCAGTCCGCTTGTCAAGCCGCCGAGACGCGC
>JBPOHH010000247.1:0-1831 GCA_052035765.1 Bacteroidota bacterium | reverse complement strand
CATTTAGACCAATTATTTATGTTTCATTGTTTCGATATTTCTCTCCTCCGCTTCCGCGGAATTATTTTCTTTGTGACTACTCTCTGCCTTATGATTATCGGCAGTGCATTCAGCGGCCATGTGCTCGCTCAGCAGCCGGATATTAAATCACTCAGCAAAGAGCAAGTTCGATCTATGATACCTTCTAGCTCACGCTTTGTCAGCAGTTTACAGGGCAAATGGGAGCGTAGTACAGATGGAGGTAATTCTTGGGATGTGGTAGACTTACCTTTCTCCGAGCCGGAGTCTCGCAAAGTCACCTATCGCCGGTCTCTCCGCATTGAGAAAGACTTTCTTCTGAAATATAACTGGCAGATGTACTGTGCAGGTGTCAGCGATGAAGTGGAAGTCTATATCAATCGTCAGTATGTGGGTCGGTACTTCGGCGGTATGACTCCATTCTATATCAAATTACCGGATAGAATGATAGTAGCCGGCACTAATACGCTTGAGCTCGTCGTATCTCCTATGCCGGCATTTACGCAAAAACATATCTTTTCCCAACGTAATTTTACCGGAATCCTGCGCGAATTACTCCTCGTCGGTGTACCCCATATATGGGTGGGTGATGTCCGTATTAAAAATAGTTTCATCGGTTCTGCATGTGAGGTCAAAACATCAATCTCCCTCTCTTCAGGCGCTATTGAACGTATTCCACTACCATCTACCGATAGCGGTAAGACATTGTCTCTTAAGAAATTCCCTGTAAATGTGGAAGTTACAATGAGAAAGACCGGTAAGAGTGAAATCGTCGCTCAAGCCGAGCCGCGAAGCGTGGAGATTGAACGCTTTCGTACCGTTCCGATGGATGTTGTTCTACGGGTTGCCTCTCCTGAGCTTTGGTCGCCTACCGAACCGAATCTTTATGAAATGACTGTTAAAATCACCAAGAATACTGCCGTTCTCGACGAATACGTATTACCGCTCGGTTTACGGGATATTCGCGTCGCTAATGAAGGTGAAAAAAAATCTGTCCTTCTCAATAATACTCCTCTCGTTGTCAAAGGAGTCGAATACACTGAAACATTCGGTAATTTCGGACAAACTGTTTCGGCCGAACAGCTTGAAAAAGACGTTGTTCTCATGAAAACACTCGGAGCCAATGTCGTGCGTGTGCGGTATGCACCACCGCATCCGTATTTTGTAGATTTATGCAACCGGAATGGACTGCTCGTCCTGGTCGATATTCCTGCGTATGACATCCCATCATCCATTGCTGGTTCGAATGAATTTTTCGTTCGTATGAAAAATATTGCCGAGCAAAGCTTGAGCTCATTCGACCGTAATCCCTGTATTATGGGCTGGGGAATAGGTGATGGATTCGTTGAAAATTCACCCGAAGTGAAGAAATACCAAGAAAGTATATGCGGCGCGCTTCGCCAGTTAACCTCTAAAATCATTTATAAAACTATTCGATTCGGCGCCAAAACCATCGAGTCAGATGGTGTCGATCTACTCTGCTTTCGGGCCGATAAGACTTGGCTGCCGGGTGATGAATTCCGTGAGGAAATTGAACGGATGCGCGGACTTGCGCCAAACAAACCCGTGATGATAAACTACGGCAAGCTTGTACAACCTAATAACTTAAACGGCTATGCCGACCCACTCTCCGTTGAGTCTCAGGCGCAATATATCCGTGACTGTTACCGCACGGTGCAGAGTACGGGTGCTGTAGGTAGTGTAGTATGGTCATTTAATGATTACACAACAGGACGTCAGATATTATCGACAAATTCCGCCGATCAATTTACGTGCACTTCAGGTCTCATGGATGCTTTCCGGCAGCCACGTC
>JBPOHH010000515.1:0-48601 GCA_052035765.1 Bacteroidota bacterium | reverse complement strand
ATTATTTAAATAAAAGGGTTATGGAAGATTTGTGCAGTTTCAATGCTGATCATGGAGGTGTAAAAATTCCCGAAATTCTAGCATTTGGTAAAGATATTGTTCGGCTGACAGACCGTAGCGGAACAATCCTCCACGTATTACCCTCCATCACCCGTACTACCGGTTACCTTCCTCATGAAGTGGAGCATACGTCTGTATTTGATACTGTGCATCCTGATGATCTGCCCTGGTTGATGAAGGAGTTTTATCACCTCGCGCAGAACCCGGAGGCTGAGCTGCATGTATCGTATAGATTGCGGGCAAAAGATGGTACATGGATGAATGTTGAAGGTTTATTCAAAAATTTACTTCATGTGCCGCACATTGCTGCAATTCTTACATCGGTAAGTGATTGCACCGCACGCAAAAAAGCCGAAGATGCACTAGCAAGGAGTGAAGAAAAATATCGGAATATGTTTCATAAAAATCCACAACCTATGTGGGTGTTTGAGGCGGGTACATTGCGATTTCTGGAAGTAAATGATGCAGCAATCGCGCAGTACGGATATTCCAAAGAGGAATTTCTTTCGATGACAATCAAGGATATACGCCCCCAGGAGGATGTGCCGAAACTCATTGACAGACTGCTGCTTAATACGACCGTCAAGCCCGAAGAACCGAATAGTGATTGGCGGCATATCAAGAAGAATGGTGAAGTAATCGATGTTCAGATAGTATCGTATCCCGTTGAATTTGAAGGAATAAAAGCATGGAATACTTTGATTAAGGATGTGACGGCAAGTAAACATGTCGAACAGCGGCTCAAGGAAAGTCAGCAACTCCTCAATCAGGCTCAGCAAATTGCACAGATGGGGAGCTGGACGCTGGATTTGGTGAAGAACAAACTCCTTTGGACGGATGAGATTTATCGGATTTTCGAACTCGATTCGAATACGTTCGCCGAGTCGTATGAAGCATTTCTCGATGCAATTCACCCGGATGACCGTGAGATGGTCCATCGTTGCTATATCGACTCGGTCAAGAATCAGACACGCTACAGCATCGAACACCGCCTGCTGATGTCCGACGGACGCATCAAGTATGTCCATGAACAAGGGGAGACATTTTATGATGACGATGGCTGTACGCCTCTTCGATCTATCGGAACGGTGCATGACATTACTCAGCGGAAAAAAACGGAAGAAATTCTCCTTCAAAAAGAACAAAACCTCCATAATATCCTCGATTCGGTAACCGTACCGATGGCAATTACCAATATCCACACCGGCAAAATTCTCTTTGCCAATCAATGGTTAGCCGATATCCTTGAGATGCCTATTGAGCAGGTATACGAACAAGATACCCTCGCATTCTATGAATCCACTGATGATAGAAATTCGATGATACAAGCCGTGAAACGCGATGGCTATGTTCGAAACTTCCCGATCAAACACCGACCGAAATCCGGCGAATCAAACTGCTATCTTCTCTCCGTTCATGAACTGATTTTTGACGATCAGGAGGCGTTGATTTCGACGGTGTATGATGTATCCGAACAAAAAAGATTCGAGGAAGAGCTCATCAAAAGTCAGGTGCGGCTTCATAGTATCGTGGACTCAGGCATGGATGCAATTATTTCTATTGACCGTGATTCGAATATTGTGCTGTTTAATAAATCGGCGGAGAAGATGTTTTTGTGCACCGCCGAAGAAGCGCTCGGAAAGCCGGTCGAACGTTTTATTCCACAGGGTTCGAGAGCCAGACACAGCGAAGCCGTGAAACAATTCAGCGAAGGTGTCTCCGGCGCTCGGTATATGCGGCATTCCAAGTCACTTGGCGGTGTGCGGTCGAATGGTGAGGAATTTCCAATTGAAGCATCGATTTCTATCATCGAAACATGTGATGAAAAGCTTTCGACGGTGATCCTTCGGGATGTGACTGAACAGAGAAGATTTGAAAATAAACTTCATGAGCAGGCATCACTGCTTGACATTGTCCCGGATGCAATTATCGTCTGCAATTTGAATTTTGAGATTGACTACTGGAGCAAGGGAGCCGAACAAGTGTATGGATATTCGGCTGCCGAAGCTATCGGGCAATACGCGCAAGATTTGAGTTGTGTTGGAGATACGCTAGAATTTGAAGCCGCACGGCAGACTGTCTTATCCACAGGTGAGTGGAGAGGTGAATTCTGGAAAACCGTCAAAGACGGAAAAAAAATCCTCGTTCAGGGAAGATGGAAGCTTGTTCGGAACGCAGACCTGGAGCCGACTGCGATTTTAATTACCAACAGTGACATCACCGAGAAGCGAAGTATGCAGCAGCAGTTGTTCCGTGCGCAACGTCTTGAAAGTATTGGTACTCTTGCCAGCGGAATTGCGCATGATCTCAATAATATTCTTACACCGATTGTACTTGGGATGGAACTCGTGAGAATGAAATCACCCGATGCCGGTACGAAAGAAATTGTACATCGGCTTATCACTAATGTGCAACGCGCCTCAGGGTTGATTAGCCAGATATTGACCTTTGCAAAGGGTTCGAAGGAGGAGCGTGAACCCATTAACGTGAAAAATATCATCGATGAAGTGATCAAAATTACCCGCGAGACATTCCCTAAAGAAATAGCTGTGGTGGTCAGCATGCCGCGTGAAGGACTCATTGTCGATGGGAATTCGACGCAGATCCATCAGATCATCATGAATCTCTGTATCAATGCACGAGATGCGATGGCAGTTCTAGGAGGTACACTCACGGTAGAAGCCGGCTATGTCGTTGCTACAGAATCACTTCTGAAGCGATTTATCGACGCCAAGCCCGGCGCGTATGTTACGATTAGTGTACGTGATACCGGCAAAGGAATACCGGTGGAATTGCACGATAAAATTTTCGAACCATTTTTCACCACCAAAGATGTGGGCAAAGGTACCGGTATCGGTCTGACGACCGTGTTTGCGATTGTTCGCAATCACGGTGGATTCATCACGCTCGAAAGTGAAGTAGAGGTAGGCACGAACTTTACTATTTATATCCCGGAGAGTCAATCGAAGGCAGAAGTCATCGGCACAGCGAACGAAGTGGTGGAATCAATGCACAAAAACGAAACAATCCTCATCATCGATGATGAAGAATTAGTACGTACGACCACTGCCAATATAGTAGAAGCGTATGGATATTCTGTTCGTACAGCTTCTTCAGGTGAGGAAGCAATTACGCTTTTTCATGAAAATCGTGACGCTTTATCCCTTGTTATTACCGACATGATGATGCCCGGAATCAATGGTATTGAACTTGCTAAAAACCTTCGGAAATACTCTCCCGATATTCCCATCATTGCCATCAGCGGCGTAATGATACGCGATGAGATGTTAGGGAGTCTACAGTCAGCCGGCATTTCTTCTGTACTTCTCAAGCCCTTTACATCGACAAAGCTACTTCTTTGCATTCGTGAATTACTACGCCTTGCATCAAAAGGATAGATATCAAATCCCCGTTAACTTTCAGGTAACTAGTTGCTATTTAATTTATATACATTCGTTCGGAGATATGATGAATTCTGCAATACCCGTTCATGGTGAGTTCTGGTCTATTACGCGCCTTCGTGCCGCGCTGATTATGGTTGTCGTCTTGGTCACAGTTTACTCAACGATGGAAATATCATCAGGGCTGTCTGGGCAGTCAGGAGGAGGGAATACTCTCGATGCTATACTCTTTAGCGCACTATTCCTTGTCTACTCAACGGTGACGATATTTCTGTCCACCAAGCTTGGAGCAAAGCAAACGAGTATCAGCAGCAGTAGCGTTTCGGTGGAAGATTTTAATGCAATTTCAGCAAATATCATGATATGTGACCGTGAGCTTACTATTACGTATCTCAACTCATCGGTTGAGCAATTGCTTTCGCGTTCTGAACACCGAATCAAAGCTCAATTGCCCTCATTTTCTTCCAAGAATCTTATAGGTAAGAATATCGATGTATTTCACAAAAATCCCCATCATCAGCGCTCGTTACTCGGTACGCTAACGTATCAGTATACCAATAGAATTCGTGTAGCCGATCTGGTGTTTAAGCTCGTCGTTACTCCGCTCAAGGATAAACACGATATTCATAAGGGCTTTATCGTCGAATGGTTCGACGATACCGAACAGGCGAATTTCGATGTTGACCTGACCGGTATTCTACAGGCAATATCAAATACTGAACTCAGTACCAGGATAAATGCATCGAAATATCATGGTAAATTCAAGGATATAGCCGAGAGTTTGAATTCAATGCTTGAGTCGATCCTTGAGCCAATCAACGAGGCAAGCGAAGTACTGGCCGAGATGGCTGAATCTAATTTGACGGCAAGGATTACCGGCGACTATCACGGCGATTTTGAAGAACTGAAGCACTCGATTAATAACGTAGGTACTTCACTGCAAGAAGCATTGACCATCGTTGCCGAGAGTGTCTATACTACAAGTGCGACCGCATCGCAGCTCTCATCAAATTCAGAAATTATGGCGACGGCGACACAGGAGTTATCCTCGCAGACTAATGAAATAGCGAGTGCGATCGAACAAATGAGCAGTACCATCGCCGGAAATGCACGTAACGCCACCAAAACCTCGGAGTTCGCTAAGCTCAACGGCGACAAAGCAATCGGCGGGGGAGAAGTCGTGAAAAATACTATTCAAAAAATGACAGATATTGCCACCGTTGTGAAAATTTCTGTCGATAATATCGAAAAGCTCGGCAAATCGAGCGAAGAAATTAGTGAAATTGTCTCCGTAATTAACGATATCGCCGACCAAACAAATCTCCTTGCACTCAATGCGGCGATCGAAGCGGCAAGAGCGGGTGAACAAGGCAGAGGATTCGCAGTGGTGGCAGATGAAGTTCGTAAGCTCGCCGAACGTACTTCAGATGCCACCAAACAAATAGCCGTCATGATCAAAAATATACAACATGAGACCAATCAGGCGGTGCTGGTGATGAACTCCGGCAACGATGAAGTACAAAAAGGGATAACGTTGGCCGATCAAGCCGGGCTCGCTCTCAGAGAAGTAGTGCAGAGTTCGCAGGAAGTATTCGATATGATCCATCAAATAGCAATTGCCAATGACGAACAGGCATCGACGGCAGGTAGTATCAGCAGGAATATTTCAGCTATGACGCAGGTGACGTCAAGTACGGCGCGGCAGATTGAGGACATTGCATCTGCTTCACGGATATTGACTACTCAAGCGAATCAACTCTCGGAAATCGTAAATAATTTTGTTCTGACGGATATGACGCATCGCACGCATAGTCAGCCCAATAAGAGTTCTTCCCGTACAAAGCTTCTCAAGGCAAAACCCTAAACATGTATTCAATCACAGTATAATCACTATTATACGGATAACCAATGGCAAAAAACAATAAGCAGAAAATAACTCAGATAGAGCGTGCAATCGCAAAAGTCAAGCATCCATCAGATAAAATCAGATATTTAAATGAGTTAGTCGATTTGATTAAATACAAGGATGTCAAGAGAGGTATGGCGTTGAGTCAGCAGGCACTTGACGATGCGCGCAAGGTTCAGTGTCACGAAGGAATGGCAGTGGCATTCTATAATTTGTCACGTTTCCATGCAGTATATTTTGCTGAAACGGATCGCGCGCTTGAGTATGCAAGGCATGCATTGAATGAATACCGAAACAATTCATCACTTTTTGGAGAGGCGCGTGCGTTGATTTTGCTTGGTGGATTGTCCATCGAGCGGCGTGATTTCGCAGATGGAGAGCAGTATCTGGCCCAAGGACTCAATATCGCCGAAAAAGAAGGATTCGATTCACTTGTAGGAGGTGCATATCTGGAATACGGCATTCTTCGGAAAGTGCATAATGATTTTACTGCAGCAACCGAGTATTTCAGTAAAGCATTAGCACTTTGGACTAAATCATCGAATAAAGAAGGTGAAGCAACAGTGTATCATAATCTAGGTGTCGTTAATGACCTACAGGGAGACAACGAAGGGGCAATGCTGTATTTCACGAAGAGCCTTCAACTTCGGCAGGAGCTCGAAGACAAATATGGTGTCGCATCTTCACTTCATAATATAGCCAACGTGTACAGCAAGAGCGGTGATTACGAAAATGCCCTCGTGTATTACCGGCAAAGTTTGACTATCAAGCAGGAAATAGGGTATTTGGTGGGTGAAGCAGATACGCTCAATAATATCGGGACGATATTTGGGGAAATGAAAAATTATGAGATGGCACGGAAATACCATACCATGGCATTGAATATTTACAGGGAATTACAACGAAATAAAAATATTGCTCTATGCCTGAATAATATTTCCGTCGATGAAATGCGCCTCGGTAATTTGCATGAAGCGTTGGAGCTTGCACTGGGAAGCTATACCCTCAGCAAAGAGATCAATCATGTACAGGGGGTGATTTCTGCCTGCTTGAATGTTGCCACCGTATACAAACAGCTGCATCAGCTAACCGAAGCAATGTCCTTCGCCAAAGAAGGTCTCGATTTGTGTACGTCGAATAACCGCCGGGCACAGTTACCAAGTTATTATATAGAAATAGCATCGATATGCTTTCTCCAGGGAGAATATGATGAAGCTATTCTCCGGCTCAAGAGTGCAATTGAGCTTGCGACAGAACTCGATAGTATTCAACATCTGTTGATGGCATGGTATGCCATCACGCGGGCCTATGAACATAACGGTGAGTATCAACAGGCACTCAATGCTATGAAGAATCACCTTCGCTATAAAGAACAAATAACCAACGAGCAATCACTATCCCGTTCGCAATTGCTGCTTTCCAAATTTGAAATTGAGCAAGTCAATGCAGAAAAGTCTTCCTTAGAATGTAAATATCACGAAGTTGAACGTTTGCACATGCTCTGCTCACGCGAGCTCCAGCTTATAGGATTGCACCTGATAGAGAAAAATCAATTTCTAAAGCAAGTACAAGCCCAGATACAACAAAACATGAATCAATATGAAGTCTGCGGTAGCTGTAACCTGAAAAATACCGTAACACAGATTGAATCAAATCTTGAAGGTAATAAACAATGGCTCACGTTCATGGAAAAATTCGACCGCTTTCATGATGAATTTATCAAGAGGTTGAGTACCGAATTCCCGGGGTTGACTCAGGCAGAACTCAAAGTAGCGACACTTATAAGAGTGAACATGGAAAATAAAGATATTGCGAATCTGCTCTGCTCTTCTGTTCGCACGATCGAGTGGCATCGTCGGAACATCCGGAAAAAGCTGGGAATAGATTCACACGAAAACCTGGCAGTCTTTCTAAGTGGTTGGTAAAGAAAAGAAAAGAAAAGGAGATATATGAAGATGAGTATGGTATTCTACCGCTTGCGTTCTTTGGCAATTATCTTCCGCACATCATTGCTGCTGTCACTGCCGAGAGCAACGACGGCAAGTATCTGTGCTTTGAGATAATCAGACTTACGGATACGTTTTTTGAGTTCGAGGAGCAGCGGGGGAGTCACACTCAGCTCTGTAACACCGAGACCGATAAGGAGTTCGGTCGCTGCCGAATGCCCCGCCATTTCCCCGCAGATACCCACAGGAATATTCCGTGCTTTTGCCGCATCGATAGCTATTTTCATGAGTCTCAGGACTGCAGGATGAAAGGGGTCAAAGATATGCGCCACGAATTCATTGGTGCGGTCGGAAGCAAGAGTATATTGTGTGAGGTCATTGGTACCAATGCTGAAAAAATCTGCTTTTTGGGCAAAGTCAACCGCCATAATTGCTGCTGCGGGCGTTTCGATCATGATTCCGACCGGAAGGTGCTCATCGAACGACGTATTTGATTTTCGTAACTGACGTTTACATTTACCAATCAAATCAAGAGATTCCTGCAATTCTTCAGTCGTAGCAATCATGGGGAGCATCAAACGCAGATTACGATGCTGCGAAGCCCGTAAGACTGCCTTTATCTGCGATTTGAAAATATCTTTTCTGTGTAATAAAAACCGAATCCCGCGTACACCGAGTGCAGGATTATCTTCATGTGGCAATCCCTCGGCATATTTATCACTACCGACATCAAATGCACGTATCGTCACAGGATGCGGATACATTTGTTCGGCAATTTGCTTATACCAATCATACTGTTCTTCCTCTGTCGGGAAATGCTGCCGCTGAATAATCAGATATTCCGAGCGAACGAGCCCAATGCCGTCTGCACCGGAATTTCGGGCGGCTTCGACATCTTCAAGAGAATCAATATTTGCCAGAAGATGAATTGAATGTCCGTCATGAGTTTCGGCTTTCAGGTTGGCAAGCTTTCCGAGTTTCCGACGGTTTTCCTCTTCATCGAGCTTGCGTTTTTCATACTTTGCCAGTGTTTCGGGCTTGGGATTGCATATTATCAATCCTGCATTACCATCAATAATCAGCATGTCATCCGTGTGAATAACTTGTGCTGCATCACGAACTCCAATCACGGCAGGTATAGAAAGTGACCGCGCAAGAATTGACGCATGCGATGCAATTCCACCGACTTCCGTAATAAAGGCAAGAGCACCGGCCTGATTAAACATCATCAGATCGGTCGGCGTAATCGAGGGAGATACCACAATGCTTTTTGCAGCAACTGAGTGAGTAATCGACCGGTTACGGAGACCATCGAGGAGCCGGTCCTTCACATGGTCGAGCTCAACGGCACGTTCGCGGAGGATGGGATCTTTGGCGAGCTTAAAAAACTGTTTTTGTGCATCAAATTCCTGCACCACGGCGATCTCAGCAGAATAATACCCCTGTTGAATCCGACGTTTGATTGAATCAGAAGCCGTCTGGTCGGTAAGAATCAAGAGATACGTTTCGAGTATCGGTGCTACATGATTTGCTTCTTTTTCCGCAATCTCAATGATATGCTGCAGTTCTGTCGCACTGCTTTCCAGAGCGGCATAAAACCGGGCAATTTCTGTCGGAATTTCTTCCGGCTCGATGTGTTCTACCGACGAAACAAAAGCTTCGGCTCTGAGAACGACGGCCTTCCCGATACATATTCCCTGCGAAGCAGGAATGCCTTTCATTCTTCGTTCTATATTTTTCTGTACAGCCATGCAATTTCAAAGTAATAACTGAACAATTTCCTTACGGAAGAAGGATAAATGGTACGTCGTTCACGCGGGTATTCGATCGTAGGCGAACAGAATACATGCCCGGGGTTAGGGTAGAAGTAGGTATTGCGATTGAATACTGTCCTTGTGGGAGCATACCTTCCTGTAGTTTCAAAACTGAGCGACCAAGCATATCGTTGAGCTCTACGCTGTACATATCCAACGTAGGAACAGATACGGTATATCGGCATTGAGCAGAAGCAGATGCGGGATTTGGGTGGATACCGGACTGCACATGTTCAAGGTCTGACTCGTCGACGGAAACGACATTCATGGTCTTCTCGCAGAGAATATCATCGGTAGAATCGAAGACCACCCGTGCGACGACGAAGGGTACAAAGAAGGTTTCTGTCTGTTCATTGCGTTGATTATTGATAAACTTCACCACCGCTTTCTCGTTGTTTTTACCGATAAACGTCAGCTTGACAGGCATTTCGAAAACATCCGGAACATCCTGTCCTGATTGAATTTGTTGAATATTCACGACGACTCGTTGTTCGGTAGGACTGTGATAATACTGCGAGGTAGATACTACGTAATTCGGGTGTCCGGCAGCGTAGAGCCATTGATCAAAGAACTTGCGGAAGGGAACAGGTGGATTCGGCACAAGCTCTTCGAATGTTGCCACCATATCTTCTGTTTCGATTGACTGAAAGCGATATTTAGTAAAATACGACTTCATTGCCGAGAAATACACAGAATCTCCGAGCATTTTTCGGAGCATGTGGTAGACCCAACCGGCTTTACAGTATGATGTAGCATAATTAAAGACATTATTGATACTTATACCGTAGATTGGAGGTTGTGGCTGCGACTGCATGTAGCTATTGCGTCTCTCATTCATAATGCGGAGGTACCATTCTTCACCGCCCCAGGATTCAAAAAACAGCGCTTCTCCATAGGTAGCGCCACCTTCATTAAGCCAAATATCATACCATGTGGCGCATGTCACCAAATCACCGGTCCATTGGTGCATGAGCTCATGAGCGACGCCTGATTCGCTCATTCCCCGGAGCCATGAACGGTTGATGGTCGACATTGTCTGATGTTCCATTCCCCCGAAATTAAATGGCTGCACTGCCGTATGACCATATTTTACAAATGGATACTCTCCGTATTTTGACGAGTAATAGGCCATCATCGAGGGTACATTCCGTAAAGAATAGCGGATGTTATATTTACTTCCATCTTCTATAGAATCATTTCCGACATCGTTTGGCCAAGCAAAATTTATGATTTCAACACTATCATTGGGGTTGGTAACACGCTTGTACCACTCAGAGTATTCCGAAAATTTCGAAGCGTTGACGACCATTAAATATGTGGGAATCGGAGTAGGATCCTGCCAGGTAAAATCCCGGTAGGACTTCCCGGTGCCATCCTCCTTCGGTGAGCCAATGGTTCGGCTGCCGTTCGATGATACGGTAAATTGCAACTCATTGGACGATTTTTCAAACGGAACACGGACAGTAATTGTCGCCACTGCTTTGTCATGAGGCGCATCATTACAAGGCATCCAATGCCGTGCATCTTGCGGCTCACTCATGGTATAGACCAATCTCTCATCGACAACGATTGAATCTTCTGCCGGTCGTGGACCCCGTCCTACGAACATTCCTTTGGGAAATAAAAATAAACCTCTGTTACTTGAACCGTTATAAGTATAATAGATCTTAACAGTTGCAGTATCTGCTACATTGAGTGGGCTCTTGAGCTGTATTCTGAAATTATTCTCTGATGATGGCTGACTGACATTCAATACCCGTTCATTGCGCACAAAGACACTGTCGATTTTCATCGATGCGGCATCGAATATCAGTTCGGTTGTATTGGCGGAATCAATTGATACAAGTATTTCATTACTACCGGAATATCGTCTGCTTGCAGGGCTGCTTCCTGTATCCGAGAGTATATTACGCCAATCCATAAAGAGCTTATAGGAAAGCACGTTATAGTTTCTGCGCTCGATAGCGGAAGCACTTGTTTTTACATTCATACCTAATGGCAGAACAGCATGCCTGCATAGTTCTGATTTTTCGTCCGTAGATTTATCGGACTGAAGAATGGCGGGAATACGACCGGAATACTGCTGAGCAGGAGAGTCTTGAAGAGAAAGTAAACACAGGAGAAACGAGAGAAATATTTTCATAAAAATACAGAAAGTGGAGTTGATTATCGAGTCTTCGCCAACGGAAACTTCGAATCGAATTAGTTGATCAGGACCAATGATTTTATGGAATAACCAAAATCGGTTGTTATTTTGTAGAAGTACTTGCCGCTTGGGAGCATTCCTGCCGGAAGCGAGACGAAATGTTCGCCGGCTTGTGCAGTACCATTATAAAGCATAGTTCGGTTAGTACCTGTAATATCATATACTTCCAGCACGACCTTTGAAGAGGATTCGAGGCTGAAACCTATCTGCGTAGCCCCTGCGCTTGGATTAGGAGTAGCATTCATGAGTACAAATTTTGAATCGAGCGTGGTAATTTGTTCGGCTACTCCCGTTGTTTGTGTAATTGGCACCACTGCTGAATACACATTCATGTTTCCATCATTACTTCTTGCATCAGCCCAAAAGGGTATTGCGTATGTTCCGGTGGCAAGAAGTTCATTATATTCTCCCACTCCAAATCCACCATTGAGGAGCCCGACGGTTGAAAAGTCTGTCGGTTTTTGAGAAACCGCAAAGTTTTTGATAAATGACTTTCCGCCATCGAACGAAAAGGTCATATAGTATTCTGTTTGAAGATTCTGACTATCATTACGGCGATCGTACCAGGCAAGGCAAACGACGCCGTTGGGGTTCACGGTAATACTGGGATAGAACTGCTCCGATTTCTTACCCTTGACATCATCATTGACAATTGAAGGAGTGGACCAGGTAGTGCCATTATCTGTAGAGATACTGAAATATATATCCAATCCATTCTCTGCTTTTGTGGTTACACCGTTGGCAGTCCAAACCATATAACAATTTCCTTTATAAGGGCTTGTTGCTGATTTGTCGATGACAAAGTGCGGGCATGGATACAGTCGTGATGCCTGCACTCCAATGATAGAGTCCTTTTCCTGGCCGAGGGTAAATCGCGGTATTTGGACATCAGCAATTTTCACTTCCTGGTTCAGGGTTTTACCGCCGTCAAGTGAAATTGCATGATATAATGCAGGCGCCATGGCATTATTGATATCTCCAAAAAAGGTCAAGTGAACACCACCCTGCGGGTCGACATCGACGCTTGTAAATTGGTTCAACGAGTAATTATTGCCGACCGGTCGAGTGGTGGCTTGAATGAATTCTTTCGCGCCGGCTTCTTTTCTTCGTAATCCTATACGAACATCGGTGCCGGAAGGGTGAAATATCCCTGCGTAGAGAGTGCCGCGGTACGGAGAGTCAGTATGGTCGACGACCATCCATTGTTTATCATAGAATTCCGATTGATTTGCTCCGGCGAGTATTGTCTTGCCAATGACCCCTTGTGCTTCACGATTCCATTTGACACCGCCATCGGTTGAATATGCCCACGACATTTCTTCGTATAAGGTATCAAATTTAAAATTCTCAATATAGAGATTAATCCATGACATGTAGAGCTTACCGGCAGCATCATAGGCAAACATAGGGTCACCTCCGCCGACAGTAAGCGCGTTGGCAGATTTGGGTTTTGTCTGAAAAGAACTTTTACTCCATGTTTTCCCAAAGTCCTTGGTATAATAGATAGGGCAAATCAGACCTTCGAGAGGATTCTGAGTGGAACGGATAGGGGAGACTACCATGTTCGAGCTGTCGGTAGGATTAATGGCAGCGTGGATTTCAGACTCTGAATTTGCATCCTCACTTACGACTTTTTCTGTTCCAATGCCAAGAACGCCCGTTGTAGGCTGACTGTCTTCAGTGCGGTCTATTTGATGAGGTGAATGAAGGGCGGATTGCTCGAGTGCGTGCTCGATATCTTCCTTCGTATAACGAACTTTCTCCTCAATGAGATTCTGTATTTTCTTCTGCACATCGAGTGCTTTTTGAAGCTGCTGTGGTGTAATGCGGATAGAATTATTCAGTGATTGTTGAATTGCACCATTCGATGACGGTTGTGCTTGAGTGATGCTGGCAAACAGTACCACTGCTGTAAGGCATGAGGTAAGAAGGCGTACAGGCATAAAATTCAGAGTAAAAATGTTAATAAAATATCCATTCATTGTGAAGTGAGATTACATTTACAGCGAATATATTGAATTTCATGCGATTGACGGTACAAAACTTGCATTTCAAGCGCTGATTACCGGAAAATGATGATCACCGTAGGGAAAGGAGTGCATGAAATGTGGGGGGAGAAGGAGGGAAGCGGGTTACTCTATGACATGAACTGCCACTTCGAGTACACCATCTCGCAGCATATCGAGTTCTTCGGCTGCAGCCTGTGAAAGGTCGAGTACACGCTCCATCTTAAATGGTCCGCGGTCATTAATTCGTACTACGACACTGGTATTGTTTTTTAGATTCGTCACCAGAAGAAAAGTACCGAAGGGAAGGGTGCGATGGGCTGCTGTAAATCTATTTTGGTCATAGAGTTCGCCGCTCGAAGTCATCCTGCCGTTGAATTCATTGCCATAATAAGATGCCAATCCGCGAAACGAAGATGGTATACTATCGGTAGTGGGTGTATTCTTGTCGTTATCGGTCATGCGAGAGATATATGCATTCGTCCGAGTATGGTTCAGCCCGCGTGTATACTGACCGAGCTGACCGGAGGCAAGCGAGGAGGAGAATCTTGTCGAAGAACTACATCCTACTACAAATAGAGCACTTAGAGCCAAAATTACAACCTGTGATTTCATACGAATTCATCATAAATGTCGATTAATTTGTTTACGGCGCATATAATCAACGAGTTCTTTCACTTTTTGCGATTCTCCGCGTTTACAGATGACGAGTGCATT
Source organism: Bacteroidota bacterium (assembly GCA_052035765.1). Taxonomy (GTDB): domain Bacteria; phylum Bacteroidota; class Ignavibacteria; order Kapaibacteriales; family UBA961; genus JADJXV01. Next base: position 34,545 of record JBPOHH010000515.1, on the reverse strand, counting down.
TTCAGAATCGACGACGATGATATCGTTAATTCCGACTACACCAATAAATTTCTGCGATGAACTGATAAGGCAATTCGATGTATCGAGGGCAATTACATCACCTTCAATGACATTGTTTTTGGCATCTTTCATCGAAAGTCGGTATATCTCATCCCAGGTGCCTACATCACTCCAACCGAATGAACCTTCGAGTACATAGACATTCTGTGCCTTCTCCATAACGCCGTAATCGATTGAAACAGAACGCATTTGTTGATACATGTCCTGTAATGCCTGCAGGTAGGAATCTTTGCCGTAATTCAATTGAATGAACTTAAAAAGTGCCGCATGATCCGGCAGGCATGATTCAAACGCCGCAAAGAAAGTGCCAAGTGTACTTGAAAATATACCGGTATTCCATAAAAAATCACCGGCATCGCAAAATCGTTGGGCAGTAGCCACATCAGGCTTTTCTGCAAATGTATATACTTTTCGAATCCCCTGATCAAAGAAAGCACCCACTTTTTTGTGATTATCGCTCTGCTGTACATAGCCGTACCCTGTTTCCGGGCGGGTAGGCTTTACGCCAAGGGTCACAAAACCCTTGAGTTCTGCGGCTGCCTGTTGCGTCAGCTCGATATTTTGCTGAAACTCACGGACATTATGCACCACATGATCGGATGGAAGAGCGGTAATCACGGTATCGGGTGAAAGACGCTCCGACAGCACGTAGGCAGCAAGAGCCAAGCAGGGGGCGGTATTTCTGCCGAAGGGTTCAAGGATGATATTAGTAGCCGGAATTGCCGGAAGCTGCTGGCGTATCATTTGTGCAAGTGACTGAGGAGCAACGATATAGATGTCATCATAAGCAAAAAGAGGAGCAAGCCGCGCGACGGTATTTTGAATCATCGTGCCTTCGCCGATGAGGTGAATAAATTGCTTGGGATGGCGTTCTGAGCTTCTTGGCCACAGGCGTGCACCGAGTCCGCCGGCCATAATTACTGCAATAGATTTCATAGAGTACATGCAAAAGTTATACAAGTTTAAATAATCTTCCGGCATACCTGCTGAAAGGTGAAATTCAGGGTACAATTCGCGGAGGAGAGAATGAGGAAGGAATCCGTTTTATCAGGACATTTTTACATAAATATTTCCGATTATCGGATCCGTTGCGGCATGAGTCAAAATTCGTTCAATTGTTCGTGCAGAAAGCACTGCATCAGCAGGCAAAAGCTTGAGACCTGAATTTGTATAAACGTCCCGTGCGAGAATCATACCGTCGCGTAAATCCTGAAACTGAACGGGTCTGCTCGCAGAATGTGCGAGTGAACCGGACTGACGGGAGATGTATTCGGAGAGAAGCAACACTATACGGTGATCATAGAGACGTTTTGCATCCCGTTGAATCAGGGCTAATGTGTCTTGGGGCGATTTACGGGTGCGCTCGCGAATTTCTTCAAAATCGAGAGCTACACGTAGAATTCGAGCTGAAAGAGGAATTTGCCAGGATTGCTGCCGCTCTGGGAAACCTGTGCCGTCGAAGTTCTCATACAATCGATGGAGAATATCGCCGATATTTTCAAAGCGTTTGACAGAGGATAATATCATTTTGGCAGAATGGGGAACCTGCGCCATAAGCTCATGTGCCGGCTTACCGTCGATACTGATTGGCTGGTACATTAACGAATCGGGCAAAAACAATTTACCGACATAGCATAGCTGTGAGGCATATTCGAGTTCTTTACGCTCATGATCGGTGATCTCCGAAAACTGACTTGCAATCCAGAGTGAAATCTTGGTAACGCGGGCGAGCAGCGGTATGGTCTGAGCGAAACGGGATTGAAGAAAACCGATTGTCAGGTGAACCATTTCGTCGAAGTCACGCTCGATTTGCTCGGATAGTGCCTTGAGTTTGGTGTGCTCTGCAAAGAGCAGTTGATGAAGCTGCACGATACGCACCGCAGCGCGGAGCTTGGTCGTAAGTTCATCAACGACAAAAGGTTTGCTTAAATATTCATCTGCCCCGTTTTCGAGAATTTCAATTCGTTGGTCTTTATTCGTACCGGTGGTAAAGATCATGACATACATGTCTTTAAAGCGTTCACTCGCTCTGATACGCTTGCAGAGATCGATACCGCTCATTCCGGGCAGCTGGAGCTCGGAAATAATAACTGCCGGTGCATGCGCCTGTATTTGCATCCACGCTTCTGTTCCTCCGGCAGCCGTATAAATAGGCGCTTCAGGAAACACCCTCGAAATAATCGACTGTAAGGAGGTAACGACTGAATTTTCGTCAACTAATAAAAACGATAACATACTATCTCCGTTGTACGTATGAAAGTTGTAAGCATATTACCAGTATTGAATACCACAAATTATGAGTTTTTGGGATGCTGGAATTTTACTAAAATAGATACTCTGCGATTAGATACATCGAAAGGATTCTCGGTAGACCGTAGCTTTCGATCGGCATAGCCGGCAACACTGACGATTTGTCCTTCCCATAATCCGCCTAATTCCAATACTCTTCGAGCGGAGTTTGCGCGTTCACCCGAAAGCTCCCAATTAGAATATCCGCGCCCGTTGCCAAATGGTCTGCTATCAGTATGACCTTCAATTTCAACATAGTTAGGAATTTTACCAATCTCGGTGGCCAGTTTGTTGAGCACACCATAGGCTTCTTTGGTCAGCTTCGCACTGCCGACTTCGAAGAAGACATTATCCTTCGACTCGACCATTTCGATGCGTAATCCTTCGTTGGTCAGCTCGACATTGAGCGAACTCAGTAATTTCTTCAGACTTGGGGAACCTTCGGATAAATTCTTGAGTTGGTTGGTCAGATTCTGTTCGAGCTGGGATATTCTTGAACTGTCCTGTTTTGATTCTACCATGATTTGCTTAGCAGCTGAATCGGACACTTTGCTTTCGATGACGGTCACGGATGCGGCATTGGATTCGGTATAGTTATCGCGGCTGTTTTCACCTTTGGTACCGTCATACCGTGCGCGTATCATTTTCAAATCCACGGGAAGAGCTTTTCCGGTTTTAAAGCTAAACACCCCGGGTTCTTTAAAATACTGCGCCATTGACTTTTTGGATGATTGACTCAAGCCGACAATCCACATAACTAAGAAGAACGCCATCATAGCCGTCACGAAATCGGCATACGCTACTTTCCATGCACCGCCATGATGACCATGTGCTGCATGTTTCTTCTTTTTCTTGATAATAATCGGTTGTTCCGGATGCATGTCTGACATTCTGTTACCTGCTGTAGTAGTATAGTAATCGAATACTTAAGAATAATTTCAGGCGAGAATTACTTCTTCTTCGTAGCATCTTCCGCTTCTTTGAAGGTCGGGCGTTCTTCCGGTGCAATAGATCGGCGAGCATACTCGACGGCGACAGCAGCAGGAGTGCCTTTTGCAAAGGCGAGGAGCGCTGCTTTAATAGAATTCATATATCTTCCTTCGGCATTCACCATGTGTTCCATGTTTTTGGCAAGCGGTCCGACAAGACCATAGCTCATCAAAATACCAAAGAATGTTCCCACGAGAGCAGCTGCCACACTATGACCAATAATTTCAGGTGGTTGGTCGATAATGCCCATCGTAATAATCACACCGAGAACCGCCGCGACGATACCCAATCCCGGAAACGCATCACCGACGGTATTGAGGGCGGTCGGTGCCTGAAGCTCAGAGGTATGAAGCGTCTCGATGTCGATGTCCATTAATTCTTCTAAGTCATGTGCCGGGATACCGCCGCTGAGAACAATTTTCAATGTATCACACATAAAATCAACGGCATGATGATTCTTGAGGAAAGATGGATATTTAGAAAATATCGAGCTCGCCTCGGGTGTCTCAATATGAGGCTCTAATGCGATAAGACCTTCACGTTTGGCAAATTGAAAGATTTCGTAGAGAAGTTGTAGGAGCTCGAGGTAGGAATTTTTGTTGATTGGTGAACCTTTAAGTGTACCGATAATACCCTTGAATACACCCATTGTCAGTGACAGTGGGTTTGCAATAAGCATCGAGCCGATGGCTGCGCCGCCAATAATAATAAACTCATTAATTTGCACAAGAATCATCATATCACCGTGGTGCATTGTATATCCGACAACAATGCTGCCGAATACCACCACAATTCCGATAATAACAAACATAAGGTTACCTTTTATCTATAAAAATTGAATATTATTCAAAATTACTATTTATTTGCTCAGCTTCCGCAGACGTTCTTTAATTGACGTACGATCGGGGGATTTTTTCAGAGCGTTGGAGTAGGCTTCAATTGCCTTCAATTCATTGCCCAGCTTCGAATAGGTATCGCCTAGATGCTCGAGTATCGTGGCGCTGGGTTCACTTGTATTCACTGCTTTTTCAAGATATTCCACAGCTGTACTATAATCGCCAAGCTGAAAATGTACCCATGCAAATGTATCTAAATACGAAGGATTGTGCGGCTGAGCCTGTACTGCTTTCTGTGCCATTGTCAATGCTTGCGGAAGCTTGGTCTGCCGAACGGAAAGAGAATAGGCATAATTGTTATTGACAAGCGGGCTAGTGGCATTGATTTGCAGGGCATGTTCATACGCGCTGTCCGAGCTGTCCGAATAATGCAGATGGTCGTAGGCAATGCCCAGCTGTGTCCAGGCATCAAAATTCAGAGAGTCTATCTGCAGTACGTTCCGGAGGTGCGGTATCGCTTCCTGGTGTAGATTCAAGTTCGAATAAGCAATGCCGAGAAAAAGGGGAATTCTTAATTCTGACGGGTATAGATGGGCGGTGGTTTGTAACAGCCGAATGGCAGCGGTAAAGTTAGAATATTGCATGTAGAATCCTCCGATTCGTATCGGCAGCTCGGATGTGGAGTCTGCATAAGCAAGCGCTTTTCTGAACATTGATTCGGAGAGTGCGGTATCTTTCAATCGATATGCGAGCGTGGCATTTGCAAAATAAAACGTCCATTCTTCACATGGTCGGGTAGACATTCGCTGCAGTGAAGCCGGTAGGGAAGTACAATGAACGAGTAGGGAATCACTCTGCTCATTCAGTGCTTCCGTCAAGGAAGAATGAAGTTCGTAATATTCATCATCCTGAGCAGAGAATTCGAGTCTGTCGAGGAGCTCAATCCCTTTGGTAAATAACCCGTGATTGATATATCCTTGCATGAGTACATTAGCAACCCGAATATCAGAATTGATTGAATACAAGCGTTCGAGTGTTTTTGTGTAATTGTCGTAGTCTCTATTTTTTCTATAGACTTGAGCCAAAAACCACATTGTCGCTTCATCATCTTCCACCCGGAGAATTTGCTGGTACAGATTGATCGACCGCTGCGGATCTCGATATTGGTAGAGCTGTGCGAGTGCAAATGTATACTCAAGGTTACTTGGTTCGAGAGTGACGAGAGTTTCGTAGATGTCGACTACCTCATCGGTTTCATCGAGGCGCTCGAGGACGTCAGCCAGGAGCTCGAGTATCGGAATAGAGGAAGAATCCTTGCGTTGAGCAGCCCGTCCGTATTCCAGAGCCAAATCATTTTTATTGAGCTGTGCGTAGTTTTTGGCTATCGCATAGAGAATAGCCTCTGATGAATCGTAGCGTAGAGCAAGCTGAAACTCCAGAATTGCCTCGGCATAGAGCTCTTGCATTTGGAGTACAGAACCCCGTATCATGAAATCTTTGGCACGCTTAGCGGCAATAGAAGAGTCCGGCTGAAATGAAAATTGCTTTGGAGTGACTATGCGGCGTGTCGGTGTCGGTGAAGAGCATCCATAGAATGCAATTCCGAGTAGCCAAACGCCTATGAATTGGAATAACGTTCTAGTAGTTGAAGAGATACGCATTGTTCGTAATAATTGAAAAACTCATTCTGCCGAATATTTTCCTTAAAATTACTATTTCATGGTGAGAATACAAAAATAAAAAGCCCCATCATTCTGTGGGGCTTTCATTTTGAAATTGATTTTCGTTACGATTTAACCGTGAAGCTCTTTCATCATTGCTTTGTATCCTTTTTTATCCAATGTTCTCAGAGCATTGGCTGTAGCTTTTACGGTAATCCATTTCTGATCTTCTACTACCCAGATACGTTTTTTCTGAAGGTTGGGCAACCAGCGGCGGCGTGTACGATTATTCGCATGTGAAACATTATTTCCATATTGAACCGTTGTGCCTGTTAATTCACATTTTTTCGACATTGTATGTCCCTTTTGTATTGAAATATTCGAGTATTATTTGATTGTACAATCGCAAAAATACGCCACTTGCGGCAATTATCCAAACATTTATTATTCAGCAACCGCTAAAGTCGCAATGTTGACCTGCCGTGCACCGAGCTCGAGAAGTGACGAAGCACAGGAATTCAATGTCGAGCCGGTCGTCAGCACATCATCGACGAGCAGTAGTTTTTTGTTGTGAATAATTGCTGTGTTTATATCAGAAACAAATACACCGGCTACATTTTCTTTGCGCTCACGTGCGTTCATTTCAGTCTGTGTGCGAGTATAAACCGACCGCTTGATAATGTGATCGCCAAGAGTGATGTGCAGTATTTCTGCGATACCTTTGGCAATCTCTTCGGCTTGATTGTATCCCCGCTCTCTTTTTCTGGCTGAATGGATTGGAATGGGAACAATCATTTCAAAATCGAGAAACTGCAGATGATACATGCTCATGCCGAGTTCTTTCCCTAACTCATATCCTATAGTAGACATACCGCGATACTTCAACGAATGGATGAGGTCAAGCATCGGTGAAGTGCCCGGTACAGCCATCAACGAAAAAAAATTGGAAATCGACAGTTCATCCTGGCTAAAATGCCTCAATAAACGTTGCTGCAGTTCAGCTTCCCTCGGTGGAGCTTTGAGTGAAGCATAGCATGTATCACAGAGAAATACCAGTCCGGTTGAGCGCGAAGGGGAAGTATGCGCCTCTCCGCACGCCTCGCAATGTCGAGGCGCGAGTAACTCCTGAAAAGATTGGTAGAATGTTCGGACAATCGTCATCGAAGATCAAAAGCGAATTGTAGCTTCTCGGCAATTTCAGGTGGAAGAGCCGGTATAGCTCTTCTCGGAATGAGCATACCTGCCGTATTCTTGATATCTGCAAAAATTCTCTGCTGTACACTTGTTTTGGTGAGGTAGTCCGATCCGCTCGATCCGCCGGTACCGATACGGGCACCTATCATACGGGACGTCATCATGGAATGGCGATACCGCCACATTGTGAAATTTTCATCCATCTCAATAATCGCATCGAGCAGGCGGAAAGGGAGCTGAAGAAGGGGATACTCACGATAGAGTGAGATAAAAATGGCAGCCAATGTAGCACGATGAGAGAGACGACGCTCGGTAAGCTGATCGTATTTGGACTTGTCAAACAACGCATCAAAGCCCTCTTCCATCACGTCAATTCTTCTCAAACTCATTGCTAATTCATCAGCAGGGATGTGGGGGTTGTTCTGCAAATCTTGCCGGTCTTTTTCAAAGGTTGTATGGAGAACATTCTGATAATCTTTCCAGAAAGCCCAATCACCTGTTTCCTGAAACGGCATTTTCTCAAGCCATTGCTCGATGAGTGTAAAGAGACTAGGAGAATCCATTGCCTGCTGAAGCTTCTGCGCGTCCTGTGCATCTAAATTCTTAATATATGTTGGATTGACACGTTGCGAATTCTGGAGCCCGAGCTTGGTCTCCAGTACACGGAACTGAGAGGATTGAAAACCACTTGCAGGATGAAGGAAATCCCTGAAATCCATGAAATCGAGTGACGTCATCGTTTCGAGTACCGTAAATTGCTGAATCAGCAGTTCAAATATCCTGTTCACTCTGTGCAGGCGTTGTACTGCGACGGCAATATGGTTTTCCTGAACAGATTCTCCCGAGAAAATAACGGCTATGGAGTCGATTTCAACGAGAATTTGCTTGAACCATAATTCATACGCCTGATGAATTATGATAAACAACATTTCATCATGTGCTTTTGTGCCGTTGAGCTCGCTTTGCAGCGTCTGAGCATTGAGAATTGTATCAAGCTGCAGATAATCTCTATAATAAACAGGTTGAGTAGACATAGCTTTTTCCTGGAGTATTGTTCATAAAATTTATACAAAATTACGAAAACTATGGTGCCGTCGTGCGTGGTTTGAACTTTCGTCGTGCCGGCAATCGAATATCAGAATTTGAGACCATACCAGACCACACTCGGATACAATCTGACAGCCGGAGCCGGAAAATGATAATAGCCCAACGTACGGATCAGCGTTTTCCAAAATGAACCCTCTACGGAAATTGCTGCCAGATTCCAGTCCACGCTTAAGAATATTTCATGGTTACCGCCGCCGTTCCCATCCAGATTTTTGACACTATGACCAAGGGCAAGATTCAGCCAAGGAGGATACTGTCGGGCAAGTGTCCCGGGTAAAAATATTGCCGGTGAAAATGAAAGCCAGTGATAGGTGCTCTCATAATCATCTATGATAGCAGCATGTGTTCCTCGTTGAAACGCATCAGAAGGATAGTAACTAATCTTCAACATAACGGATTGTAATAATTTAGACTTCTGCTGCACAAGCGGGAATACAGCTCCGGCAATGTTTGCACCCATATCTGCCCAGCTGAATCCTAAATATCCACCTCCCATGTCTTTCGAGAACCCGTCGCGCACCTCGACGAATGTCTGATGCGCCAACCCAAGAGCAGCAGCATACCAGAGAGCGTCTACCGTGTCAATTGCGCACCATTCAAGAAGTTGTGAATACTCTCCGGCGACAAGATACGGAAAGAAAAAATGCCCAAATTTATCTGCACCAAGGGCATACTTCCAGTCCCGTTCAAAATTGAAATAAAAAGGCGACCGTTCGCCTTTCCACCATAACGAATTCTGTAAAGTGATGCCATACGTTATTGTAGCTGCCGTTACAGTTGCTACCACGGCAAGTCGCTGACAGTCTACTTTACCTGAGTCTGATATGCTTGTTGTATCGTAGAGTACAGGCGTTGCCGCTGAAGAATACCCTGTACTGAAGAAGACTATCAACAGCCACGGAAGAAAATATGTCAGAATCGATAGATTCATTCTAAGATTTTGAATATAATTTAGTTAAATGAAACAGAATTGTGAAGTGTCCATACCGCTCTTCCGTATGCAACCTATACCCGGAATGTAAATTACGACATTACGATAATAGGCGACAACTTAAGCGAAGACTATTCACAAAAAAGCCGTAAATTTGCAGTGACTATATATATCCGTACTCTATCCGGCACAGACTGCACTCAGTACAATCAACTCTGTATGCAACGTTGATTGTTTCATAGTATTTATAGGGCATCCATGGCTACGCATCATCCATCACGCAGAAATTTTATGAAGGCAGCAGGTCAGCTGACAGTGCTCGGAGGCGTTATTACTGTCGGAAGCTGCCTCGGAGGATGCTCGGACTCAGTATCGACGGTGCCGCTTACCGGTACCACGGTCACTCTACTTCTTGCCGATAAAACGTCGCTGCAAAAGGTTGGAGGATTCATACGACAGGCGTTTCCCGGGAATAACAACAACCTCCCGGTGATCATCGTACGCACTACCGACAAAAAATTCCGAACGATGTCGACCTTGTGTCTCCATGAAAGCGGCAGTGTTCTGACGCCGGTTGCGAGCAAAGCCGCCTGCAACCTCCACGGTGCGCTCTATAGTATTGCCGAAGATAATTTCGGACAAAATATCGGCGGTCAATCTGCGCCGACATTGCAGCAATTCGAAACGGAATTCAATGAAACTACAGGAATTATATCGATACATTTCTGAGTGTAATTCAAGTGGTATGCCGAGAATTCGGCAGTATAGGTAACAACGAACTTCTCTCTTATTATTCATTAATTATGGTGTTCTGATGGCTTTTGATGTTTCCATGATTCGGCGTGTCTATGCCGAATATCCGGCGAAAGTTGCTGCCGCTCGTGCAGTACTTTCCCGCCCCCTGACTCTTGCTGAAAAAATTCTCTATACTCACCTCGATGGTCCTGCCGATACATTCCAACGCGGTAAATCGTACGTCGATTTCCGGCCCGATCGCGTAGCAATGCAGGATGCCACCGCTCAAATGGCGCTTCTGCAATTCATGAGTGCGGGTATTCCTAAAGTAGCTGTACCGTCGACTGTCCATTGTGATCACTTAATTCGTGCAGAATCCGGTGCGAAGTCTGATATGGAGCGTTCACTCGTCGAAAACGATGAAGTCTTCGCGTTCCTGGCATCAGTTTCAAAAAAATACGGCATTGGCTTCTGGAAGCCGGGCGCCGGAATTATCCATCAGGTTGTCTTAGAAAACTACGCATTCCCCGGTGGTATGATGATCGGTACCGACTCACACACTCCTAATGCCGGCGGTCTCGGTATGGTCGCTATCGGTGTCGGCGGTGCTGATGCCGTCGATGTGATGTCGGGAATGGCATGGGAATTACAATTCCCCAAGCTTATCGGAGTAAAGCTTACCGGTAAGCTTTCCGGCTGGGCATCTGCAAAAGACGTAATCCTCAAGCTCGCCGGAATATTAACCGTTAAGGGCGGCACGGGTGCAATTGTCGAATATTTCGGGGATGGCTGCGCGACACTTTCGGCGACGGGCAAAGGTACTATCTGCAATATGGGAGCCGAAATTGGAGCAACGACATCGGTGTTTCCGTTTGATGATTCCATCGTTCGGTATTTACAATCGACCGAACGGCATGAAATTGCTGCTCTTGCTTCGGAAGTGGCAGAGTATTTACGAGCCGACGATGAGGTCTTGGCTCATCCTGAAAACTATTATGATAAAGTCATTGAGATAGATTTGTCGGCACTCGAGCCACATATCAATGGTCCATTTACACCGGATCGCGCTCTTCCGATTTCTGAATTTGTGAAGGCCGTAACAGAAAACAACTGGCCAAGCGAATTACGGGTTGCTCTCATTGGATCGTGCACGAATTCCAGTTATGAAGATATGAGCAGAGTCGCTGAAATTGCTGAATACGCAAGCCGGCATTCGCTCAAAACGAAATCTGAATTTACGATTACTCCCGGAAGCGAACAAGTGCGTGCAACGATCGAACGTGACGGTATTCTGGCGAAAATGGAATCCGTCGGCGGTATGGTGCTTGCAAATGCCTGCGGACCTTGTATCGGACAATGGAAACGCCATGATGTAAAGAAAGGCGACAAAAATTCGATTATCACGTCCTTCAATCGTAATTTTACCGGTCGGAATGATGGAATTGCCGAGACGCACGCATTTGTAGCGTCACCGGAAACGGTTATTGGATTTGCACTTGCAGGTGATCTTACGGTAGATTTTACCAAGGTTCCCGTGCAAGGCGTACTGCTTACACCTCCGCAAGGCATGGAGCTCCCGGCGAAAGGCTTCGTGCCTGATGCTGATGGATTTGTCCTGCCGGCTGTCGATGGCCGCGAACTCGAAGTGCATATTAATGATGATTCCCAGCGCCTCGAACGCCTGCATCCGTTCCGTCCAAACTCTCCCGATCAGTTCGTGGATATGCCGTTGCTTATCAAAGCAAAAGGGAAGTGCACGACCGATCATATCTCCGCAGCAGGTCCATGGCTTCGTTTCCGCGGACATTTGACTAATATCTCGAATAATATGCTGATTGGTGCTATTAATTATGTCAATGAAAATGCAAATTATATCAAAAACACTCTCACGGGTGAATATGCTGAAGTACCTGTCGTTGCAAGAGCGTATCAATCTGCAGGGTTAGGTTGGGTCGTCGTCGGTGATGAAAATTATGGAGAGGGCTCAAGCCGTGAACATGCGGCTATGGAGCCCCGTCATCTCGGCGGCAAAGCAGTTATTGTTAAGTCATTTGCTCGAATTCATGAGACAAATCTCAAAAAACAAGGCATGCTCCCTCTTACTTTTGCAGATCCGAACGATTATGATCTTTTCAGAGAAGATGACCGTATATCTATTAACGTAGAAGAGTTAGCTCCCGGCAAACAACTCACGGCTACCGTATGGCATCAAGACGGATCCATGGTAAATATTCCGCTCAACCATACATTCAACGAGAATCAAATAGGTTGGTTTTTAGCAGGAAGTGCACTCAACCTGATCGCTGCCAACAGCTCAGCTCAGAAATAATCATCGCAGGCGTACATTCATCGTGTACAGTATGTACAATCAGTACCGATAAAGGGTCAGGATGAATAATCCTGACCTTTTTCTTTGTTACGTTATGGAAGTGTAGATTAACTGTATGTTCGCTAACTCTATGATAGATTATCTGCTTATTATAGTGTCAACCGGATCTGCCATAGCACTGGCAGCTGCCTTTGTCATGCTCCGTAAGAAAGCTGCGGTATCATACAATGCAGCCATAGAACAGCAGTCGGCTGCCAATATGACCATCCATAAGATGCAGGAAGCGGTCGACTTGCTGACCGCTGAGACTACACACTACAAGAATCTTGTCGAATCTGCCAATGAACTGATCTTCCGGTGTGATGTGAACGGATACTTTATGTATTCTAATACAATGGCATTAAAAACATGGGACTTGAAAGAAGATGAAATCATAGGCAAACGGTACCTCGATTATGTGAGAGATGATTATAGGCGAAAAACAGAGAAGTTTTTTTTCCGGCAGTTTATTTCAAAAGAACAAAACACCTACTACGAGTATCCGGTAATTACGCCGCATGGAAAAGAGATATGGCTTGGTCAAAATACTCAGTTACTCTTTGAAAAAGACACTGTTATCGGTTTTCAGGCAGTAGCCCGCGAAATCACCGAAATGATTGAAATGCAGAAACAGCTCATCGAAAGTAAGGAAATGTATCGTTCGTTTATCTCGGTTCTCCAGGAAGGTGTCATTGTTTTTGATGCCCTCGGTGAGATCATTTCGGCGAATGCAAGTGCTGAAAATATCGTTGGAATGAAGATAAGAAATCTTAAGGATTTGACGTCGGCAGACACCAATACCGGAATAAGTGACGAGTTTGGCAACTTGTTGCCGCCTGAGAGACATCCTTCTATGATTACCCTCACGACAGGCGAGTCGCAATCAGATGTGATACTCGGTATACGTAGAAAGGATAAGAGTCAGATATGGATATCACTTAACTCACAGCCGTTATTTCAAAACAATAGTGCGGTTCCCACCGGTGTAGTCGTATCGTTTATCGATATTACCAATCGCAAAGAAGCGCAAAAAGAACTGCAGCATGCAAAAGCAAATATCGATGCCTGGCTCGAAAACACTAACGATGCAGTATGGTCTGTTGATAGAGAATTTTCGCTCTTAATGTTCAATCGGTACTACAGTATCACCTGTCTTCTCGCGCTCGGCTTCCGGCCAACGGTTAAAGACTCAGCCTTTCTTGGTATGTCGGAAGAAGTGAAGGAGTATGTGAAAGATCTGTATTTGCGGGCATTGGGAGGTGAACATTTTTCGGTCGAACAGGGAATTCATCTCGGTGGTAAGTATCAATATTTTGAAATTGCATTAAATCCTATCTATGATGGAGTTACCATTGTCGGTGTTGCAGCACTCGGCAAGAATATCACGGCGCGAAAAGCATCCGAACAGCAGCTGAGAGACACGCTTCATTTCCAACAGGCGATTCTCAACGGCGCTGATTATATGATTATAGCTACTACTACGGAAGGAGTAATCACCATTTTTAATCCGGCAGCAGAGCGTGCTTTGGGATATTCTGCTGCGGAAATAATCGGGATACACTCTCCGGGTATGTTTCATATTGCTGAAGAGGTAGTGGAGCGTGCGCAGGAACTTCGCACAGAATTACAAACCGAGGTCGAAGTAGGTTTCGAAACATTCGTGGCAAAGGCAAAGCTGGGTATTCCCGATGAAAACGAATGGACGTATGTCCATCGGTCAGGAAAGAAATTTCCGGTTCTGCTTTCGGTGACGGCAACGCGGAATTCCGAAGGTGAAATAAACGGTTATCTCGGTATTGCAAAAGATATTTCCGTTCAGAAAGAATCACAGCTCGAACTCGAGCGACGCGATCATTTACTCGAGGGTATTTCTCAATCATTGCAGTATCTACTTACGTCAGATTATCTTGAGGTACGAATACAGGAGATCATAACGATCATAGGGTCGACTTCGAAGGCAGACGGTGTATTTCTCTATCGATTCAATGAATATGAAGCACAACCTCTCGAATCTGTACTATCCTATCACTGGACTAAATCGGAGGACTGGACTCGATTCCCACTGATTCAGCCGGCCGTATGGGAGGGAGCAGAGCTTCATGATGCATTATCTCATGGAAAAAGTATCAATGCATTCGAAGAGGAATTCGAATCTCTCGGATTATCCGAATTTTTAGCGGTGAATGTGTACTCCCTGATGATTGTACCAATTATTCTCCGCGATACATTGTGGGGCGCGATTACGCTGTTTGACGTTCAATCAAAACGTATCTGGGCTGAATGGGAAAAATCTATCCTGTCGGGTGTGGCAGCAAGTATTGCCGGAGCTATTGAACGATGGGAGAATCAGCAAAAGCTCCATAAGTTTGCCGAAGACATCATCGAGGCCAAATACTTTTTGGAAGAACAGGCCGTGAACCTCGAGCGTCAGAACGAAGAACTACTGATAGCCAGGGAAGCAGCAGAAGAAGCGAATCGCGCGAAATCGATATTCCTGTCGAGTATGAGTCATGAGCTTCGAACACCGTTGAACTCGATACTCGGATTCACGCAAATTCTCTTAAAGGATACCACACATTCGGAGCAAAGCAGGAATTATATCAATATGATGTATCGCAGTGGCAGTCATTTATTGGATATGATTAACGATGTGCTCGATATTTCGAAAATAGAGTCAGGGTATATGGAACTGATATCCGAGAAGTTTGATATCAAAAGTCTACTCAACGACTTAAGCGAAATGTTTGCTTTACGCTGCAAGGAAAAAGGGCTTTCTCTGACGGTCGAGCATTCGGGTTTTGACGGTTGTGTCGTATGGTCCGATCGTAAGCGGCTAAAACAAGTACTTATAAATTTCATGAGTAATGCCGTGAAATTCACTCAAAAAGGAAGTATTCATCTCAAAGCTGAGATAGTGCACGAGATACCTGCAGAGGGCGAAATATCTCATGTGCGGTTTACGATTACCGATACCGGACGTGGTATACCGAGTGAACAGTTGCAGTCTATCTTCGAACCGTTTAAGCAGGTGACGGGGATGTACAGTGAAGGTACAGGACTTGGATTGTCGATTTCATCACGGATTGTGGCGATGTTGGGTGGTGAGATAAAGGTAACAAGTGTTTTGGATAGCGGTACGACTTTTTGGTTTGATATACCGATTGCCATCGTCGCACAGGATGGGCTCTCTTCGTCGAAAGTGCTCTCGGTATACACGGGGATTGCGGGAGGACATGCCTGGAACGTGCTGATCGTCGATGATATTACGACGAATAGGGATGTGGTGCGTGCTTTCCTGGAACCTCTCGGATTTATCTGTACGGAAGCCGTGGACGGTAAAGATTGTATTCGTATACTTCAGGAAGCTGTCCCGGATATAATTCTCATGGATATTCTCATGCCGCTCATGAATGGAGATGAAGCCACAAAAATTATTCGGATGATGGATAGCGTCAAAGAAATTCCTATTATTGCAGTAACTGCGAGCGGCTATGAAGGCAAGAAGGAAGAATTAACGGCTTTAGGATTTAATGATTATCTGCGTAAGCCATTTCTGGAAAAAGAATTACTTGATATACTCGGACTTCATCTTCCGCTTGAGTATACCCATGATTCGGATACTAGTCCACAGTATCAGGACGAGAAAAAGCAACCGTTGTCAACCCGTGAAATAGTACATCTGATCCATCAATTACCGACTCCCTGGAGAGAAGAATTGTGTACTGCGGTTGAATTTCAGGATGTTGATTCGATTGAGTCGTTGGTGCGGCAGCCGGAGTTTATGGCATGTTCTCCTGAGCTAACATCTATATTTACAAAAGCAGTACTGCTCTCTGATTATAAACTCCTTGTCTCAATTGATAGTTTGATGCAATCGGAGTAACGTCTTTTACTTGTTTATTTTACGAACTTGTCTCTTCGCACAACTATGGATCCAAAGAAAAATCTCATTTTGGTAGTCGATGACATCGAACAAAATGTCGCCGTCATCTCACAGATATTACGTTCAAATGATTATCAGGTAATTGCAGCGTTTAGTGGCGAAGGCGCTTTACGATTGCTCGAGAAGCGCATACCTGATTTGATACTTCTCGATGTAATGATGCCGGATATGGACGGGTTTGAGGTGTGTTCGAGACTCAAGCAACACCCAACTCTGCGGGATATTCCTATCATATTCTTGAGCGCACTCTCGGACGTCGACGTGAAAGTACGTGGATTGGAGGTGGGTGGTCTGGATTATATTACCAAACCCTTTCAAGCCCCGGAGGTACTGGCACGGGTAGGTAACCATATTAAAATTAATAAATTAGAAAGAGACAGAAAACGCCATGTCGAAGAGCTCATCGCTCTCAATGCCGAAAAAGACAAATTAATGCAAATTGTCTCCCATGATCTCCGATCACCACTCGGGGGTATTTACGGTCTCGCAGAAATTCTACGAAAGGGTGACGAAGCATCCGATCCGGTTTTGGTGAAAGAATTTGCCACCATCATTTCGAGCACTTCGGATCAACTGTTGAGTCTTGTCAATTCCTTGCTGGATCTGGCAAAAATTGAATCCGGCAGTATGCCACTCAATCTGAAGGAGTTCAACCTGAGTCAGACTGTGCGAAACGCTGTCCTGTTGTTAAAAAATGTCGCATCCGGCAAGGGAGTTGAGCTCAGGAGCATTCATGTGGATGAAGATGTATGGATTATCGGCGACGAACCAAAATTGATTCAAATTCTCAATAATGTACTCTCAAATGCTGTGAAGTTTACGCCTGAGGGAGGTTCGGTATCTATTGATACAGTCTATCAGGAGGAAGGATGGTCGATGGGTGACGATCGCACGGTGAAGATTACCGTCCGTGATACGGGAATAGGTATACCGGAAGAAGATTTGCCGCGGTTGTTTGATAAATTTGGTAAACATCATCGCGTTGGTACTTCCGGTGAACAAGGTACAGGGTTAGGAATGCCGATTGTCAAGAGGTTTATAGAATTACATAAAGGGTGTATCACTGTCGAGAGCACAATTGATGTTGGTACCGTAATGACGGTATACCTGCCCAAGATCTGTGGCATTGATTCAATAGAGTAAACTCGTAACCACTTACATCATCAGTGAAATGCGGCGGAATAGAAGTAATCTTTGACCCGTTACTTAAATCATCGTCCATTTGATTGCAGGCAGTAAGACCGACGGGCGAGCGGGGGAGTTCGTTAATCGCTGATAATGAGAGCATGCCTCTACCCTCCGGAGAGCAAAAAAACTACAGTTCAGAAATATTTCTCAAAACCCTTGTATGCCTCAATTCAATACTATACTTTTGCAGAAAAATTCTCAGTAACGTGCCATGCATTATTTCCCTCTGAAAAGGCGAAGATCGGATATACTACTCCTTATTGCAGGAATTGTGTCTCTTGGTGTCTATTTTTTACTGACTCCTTACTGGCCTATTCCAAGTTTCGTTGCTACTCCTGCCAGCTCAAACTATCATACCGTCGACAGTCTTATTCGTGAAATAGGTGTATCAAAGGATTCGGTACGGGTTGTTCCGAGACCGAATTATAATGAAGAACTAGTTTCAGGATTGGTAGACACTCTGGGTACCTTTAAAGCAAAAGAGTACTTTGAATCGCATCACTTGCCATACATCACACGGGTCTATAGTATTCAAAAGAATATCGATGAAGAAGTTAATTTCAGAATAACGACCGGACAATCTATTACCAAAAAAAACAGAAATCCTCTTCGACAGCATTATGCCAAGATTGAGCTCGCGCTCGACGGCAGTGTAGAGGCATTGGAAAAAAGAGTTCAATTCGATATTTCTTTACTTCAGCAAGATACATCGCGTCTTCTGACGGTATTGCTTGCCTTTCTTCCACCCACATACCAAACGGGCACTCTCCTCTGGGCTCCGGAGACCACAGAACACGGATTTTCCTTCGTCGCTACCGTCGAGCGTCATCCGTATCATATTGAAAAAATTCATCTTACGGCGTTGATACCGGATGTACAGGACTCCCGTTATGTACTCATTGGATGGGAAAAAGAATATGTGGCAATTGCTAAGTCTGTACGGCCTGAGAATCAGTATTCTGCCTTTCGTGGGGGAGTCGCGGTTGTCGTTGTGCTTGTATTGATAGGGTTTATTGGAGTATTTATAATGCAGCTGAGAAAAAAAGCTGTAAGTATAATATTTACATTGATGGTAAGTGTGGCGTTGACGATATATTTCGTATCCGTTTCCCTGTCTTTCTCCGGTGGATTATCCCTTACGGCAATACTCTTAATTACTATTTCGACGTTCATTTTTATAGGATTTTTGCTTGGGGGAATGCCGCTTGGCGGGGTGGTATCGCTTGCGTTAGAGCAGTTCCCCGAAAAATTCTATACGCTGCGAAGAATCTCGGATTCACCATGGAAGTCCCATTTTACCGGAAGAAGTATAGTATTGGGAATTGCACTTACGTTGATTACAGAATGTGTGTTTCCCGTACTCTATTGGCTATGTAGTGCGTTAGGATATGATTCGTCTTTGAAAGCGACAATTTTTAACGGTTCATTCTTTTCACTTTTGCAGAACCCGATTATACTACTTTCTGCGGCACTGTTTTTTGTACCAATCGTGAGTCTTGCCATTAGTCTTATTCCATCGGCCATAAGTTATCGATTTCTTTCGCCGAAGAGGAGAATTTGGGGTGTTTTGCTCGGGAGTATGGTATGTTTTGGGTTGTTGTCAGGAGTACAGACAGAGCCGTCTTTGCCGATGTTGATGTATGGCTGCGTGTTAGGTATATCGTATGTTGTTTTGTTTTACTATACAGATGTATTGGGAATTTCCGTTCTGGCACTCCTGCAGGGTATCCTCTTTTTTTTACCATTATCAGTAGAATTTGCCTGGATTCAGGTATTGTTTTTTATGATCATCGGCGTTCTGATTGTGCCCGGTATCATTGGCTATCTCCATTCTCCCGAAAAAGTACATGAGCAGGACTACAAGCCGGAGTATCTCTATAAGATTGAAGAAGAAAAGCGACTGCGCGATGAGCTCAATGCAGCGCAGGTAGTGCAGCGTAAGCTGCTGCCGTCGAAGATGCCGGTCTATCCGCAATTGGATGTAGCTGCTACATGTATTCCGGCGTTTGAAGTAGGCGGGGATTATTATGATTTTTTTCCGTTGGACGAATCACATCTTGGTATTCTCATAGGCGATGTGTCCGGTAAAGGGATGTCGGCTGCGTTTTATATTACTCTTGCCAAAGGAGTGATTGTATCGCAGATTCAGCAGTCGCTTTCACCGGCAGATGTCCTTTGTAAGGTCAATAAACTGCTCTACGATACGATGGAACGTGGGAAGTTTATTTCTCTCATCTATGGAGTATGTAACACTCAAACCATGGAGTTTACCTATGCTCAAGCGGGACATAATCCGATCCTCCATCGCAAAGCCGATGGTCAGACCTCTCCTTTGGTAGCTCGCGGGCTCGCGCTCGGGCTCGACAGCGGGCTCGTCTTTAACCAAGCTACTACTAATCATAGCGTACAATTAGATGCAGGTGATGCTTTAATACTCTATACAGACGGCGTGACGGAAGCAGTGAATTTATCGGGCGAAGAGTTTGAACTCGACCGGCTCATTCAATCAGCCAACAAGAATTCTTCCGATTCACTTGCCGTATTGCAGACGATAGTCAGGGATGTAGAGTCCTTCATCGGCAAAGCGAAGCAACATGATGATATTACTTTGGTTGTACTTAAAAACAATGCTCAGCAGCCGTTACCTCACCTACTTGCGTAATTCCATGCATTCAATCAGAAACATTGCACTGTATCTTATTCTTGGCTTGATCGCTCTCGGTATGCTTGCTCCTATGGCATGGATGCTGATTCTTTCTTTACACCAGCATCCGGAGAGCTATCCGACGATGTATGATCTCATTGCCGCTCCGATGTCCCTCGTTAATTATACCGATGCGATGGATTCGGATGCCTTTGGTAGGTATTTCTTGAATTCAACAATCGTCGCAACACTCGTAACTATTGGAAATATAATATGTTGCCTTTGGGTGGGCTACGCATTGGCACGACGTACATTCTTTGCAAAAAAGCTATTGTTTGCCACAATTCTTGGTGTAATGATGATACCTCAACAGGTCATCATGATACCACTTTATCGGTTAATCGTCGAATTTGGTTGGATAAATTCGTATTTTGCACTTGTTGTACCTTGGCTTGTGACACCGCTTGGTGTCTTTTTAGTCCGTCAGTATATTCAGGGGTTACCATACGAGATAGAGGATGCAGCCCGAATTGATGGAGCAGGTGAGTGGTTCATTCTTTGGAGAATTGTCCTGCCGCTCTGCAAGCCGATTCTTACTGTTTTGGCATTGTACATTTTCTTAAGTAATTGGAATTCCTTTTTGTTTCCGTTTTTGTTTACCAATGAGGAATCGATGCGAACGCTTCCTGTTGGTCTTGCATTTTATCTTGGAAAGCAATCTATCGATTGGGGACATCTCATGGCAGGCGCCAGTATATCGGCGCTGCCGATATTAGTGATGTTTGCTTTTTTTCATAAACGTATTATCCAGGGATTGACAGCCGGGGCATTGAAGGAATAACCGCACATACACAACATAACAACTTATTGTATTATTAATTCAGGACTTACATTATGGGAAGAGCGTTTGAATTACGCCGGGGAAGAAAAGAAAAACGGTGGGGAAAAATGTCGAAAGCATTTACCAGACTGGGAAAAGAAATTGCAATATCCGTAAAACTCAGCGGGCCTGATCCTGCCGGCAACCCACGGTTACGTGTGGCTATTCAAAATGCCAAAGGCGTCAACATGCCCAAAGATCGTATCGAAGCTGCTATCAAGCGTGCATCAAGCAGAGATGAAGCAGATTTTCAGGAAATTGTTTACGAAGGGTATGGACCCTTTGGTATTGCGATTGTGATGGAGTGTGCTACCGATAATGCTACCCGATCAGTAGCAAATATCCGCCATTACCTGACCAAAGTAGGCGGTAGTCTGTCCACCTCGGGAGCACTTGATTTTATGTTTGAAAGAAAAGGTGTGTTTGTGCTGAGTTCTGAAGGAGTTAATCTCGAAGACCTCGAGCTCGAACTCATCGATTTCGGTGCTGAAGATATCGTCGAAGACGAAGGTGAAATCTATATTTATACGCAGTATGCAGATTTTATCGGCATGCAGAGAGCTCTCGAAGAGCGTGGCATCGCCGTTACAAGTGCAGACATCCAACGAATTCCTACCAATACGGTAGAATTACCAGAAGATCAACAAGAAATCATCAATACTCTTATCGAGAAAATTGAGGATGATGAAGATGTACAAGTGGTGTACCATAATATGAAATGACAATGGTTTACAATAGCAGCACGGTTGGATAGAGAAGATGATTGACGAAAGGCGTCAGACACGCTCAATCCAACCGTTCTGATATTCAGTTGCATTTTTGATTTGTAGAGAGTTATGATTACAAAAGCTAAAACCCTGTCTTCTATAGAGCATATACGCTCACTTCCTGCGCTTCTTACATCTGCTCTCGATGGATTATCGGACGAACAGCTCGATACTCCCTATCGAACAGGTGGGTGGACGGTTCGACAAGTCGTACACCATTTAGCAGATTCTCACGCTAATGCTCTTATACGAATGAAGCTCGTGCTCACAGAGGATAATCCTATTCTCAAACCCTATAACCAGGATTTATGGGCCAATCTACCGGATGGTAAGCAATTGCCTATCTGCTACTCACTCGATATCCTACGGGGGCTGCATGTAAAATGGGGCGTTTTGCTCGACCATCTCACCGATGAAGACCTCTCCCGCATCGGTACTCATCTTGATGACGGGCAAGTGACGCTTGAGCGACTCATCGACGGGTATGCACGGCATGGAATTAATCATGTCAGTCAGATAACAACTTTACGCAAAACACAGGGCTGGATATGATGGTTATTTTATATTACTATCTGTAGTGAGGGGGAGGACAAATGTCGCATCAATTTGCTACCCAAAGTACGTTTTTCAGCCGAATGGATGAGTTTGGTTTTTTTGATGCTATTGAGTCCCGCCTGCCGGAAGAATTTACCTTAGTCTTTGAAATAGCAAGAATTTTAGAAGATGAGACCAAGCCGCTGTCCAAGCATTTAGCTCCAATTCTCTTTAATAAATCAGACGATACACCGCCCGAAAACAGCCCGGAAAAAGAAATAATTCCCCATCTTCCGGCTGCCGAAGAATACGAAGCTGCCCTCATTGACAGCTACCGTGATATAGCAAGGATTTATCCGCATCAGTTTCTCTTACCGGAAGAAGTCTTTTACCAAAAACTCGTCGAACGTTCCCTCTGGCTGCCCAAGCCCAAAGCTCCACGTAATTATCGCTATCAGGCAGAGAGCGATCAGTTCGCACCCGATAGCCGCAAGCAAAAAGTATATCTCCTCTTCGATACATCGAAATCCATGCAGGATGCATACCGGATACATCTTGCAAAAGCGATCGCATTTTTCTTCCTCCGTCAGAATATGAAAGAACTTGGAACAGTCTATTTCAGGACATTTGATGCCGAGATTGGTAAGCTGCATGAGGCAAGTAATATGGGTGATTTCGAACATCTAATCAGCGAGTTGATGCATGTCCGCGCGCTCGGTCGGGGCACGGCTCTTGAAAAAGCGATATCGGTCGCTATAGCAGATATTCATACTGCCAGTACGATGGCAGAGGCAGAAATCCTCGTTATCACCGATGGTGCTGCACATATCAATCTTGAAAAAATTATTCCTATGATGGGAGATAAAATCACGATTAATACCGTGAAAATAGGTTCGGCGACGATTGCTCCGGATGCTAAATTTATCAAGAACTTAATACTGACAAGTACTGCAGAGGATGCTAAGACGGGTCGTATGCTGCAGCAGAAGCTCCGCGACCTGGAACATCAATTGCAAACTGCCGGCACAGAATCACGAAAAAATCTCATCCGTAGTGAAATGGGGCATTTGGCAAAACAGATTAATTCGCTGACGGAGAGAATCGGTAAAAAAGTAGGGGAGACGTATGGGCGGGAAATTGAGCAAATTTCGACAACATTCATACAAGTCAACGACTTAAATCCGGAAGACGTCTTTCATCTGACACCGGATAAAGCCAAAGAATTGCATGATCTTACGGTAGAAATGCTCGAAGTAATTACGAATGAACCGACGATTGAAGACATGAAAAAAGCCGCCTTGCTCTCCGATCATCTGGAAATGATGGCCGAGCACCATGGTATAGATTCGGAAGATTTGCAGATTAAAGCTAAAGAACTCGAACACTTACTCGATCAGATGGTCAAAGAAGGGGGAGATGTAGCGCATCAAAAAATTGAACTTTCGGAAAAAGATGAAATTCAACTTTCTAAAATGATGCAAAAAAAAGGCGGAAGCACGACAAGAATTCCGCTGGCCCGGCTGATTAAGGTGCTGCTACGAAAAATCAAGCGAATGATAAAAATTATGCTGAAGAAAAAGTAACCGGCCGAGGATTAATTCACATGCTTGACCGGTAGTGAGAATTTCACGCTCGTCAGTATATTGGGCGTAGAGTCTATGATTAATTCACCTCCATGAAGCTCTATGAGTCTTTTCGCAATAATCAGCCCGAAACCGGTACCCTGCTGTTCAAAAATCCTACGTTCAAACTGCATATACGCACCAATTGACTCAATTGCCGACCGCGTAAGACCTCTACCCGAATCAGTCACTTCAATCCAACAAAAATCACCTTTTTTACTGCAATTGACATTGACAGGTGTTTCAGGATTTGAAAATTTAAATGCATTGTCCGTCAGCTCGGTAATGATTTTGTATAAATGCTCCTGATCGATTAAAAATAGTAAACTGTCATTGATACCTTTGAAGTGAAAGTCGGATGTCCTTTCGTAAGTATTAGCGATATATTGAGCAGCATATTCGATTGTAGATAATCCTTCGGACGTTGTGCATTCCCGCATTCCTTTGACAGCATTGGAATTAGATGAGACGAGGTCGAGCTGTGCATAGAGTAGGTAATTCTGTACTAACCTATGGAGACGGTCACCTGACTTGCGAATCATCGAAATCATTTCTAATGTTTCTTCTTTCGAAAAAGAATCATACATCTGCGACAATAGTTCAATTGGACCGAGAATACCATTAAGTGGGGTCATCAACTCATGGGGAAGGGAATAGATGATGTTCTTACGGAGATTCTCAAGCTTTTCCTCAGCATGACGCTCAATCTGCTCTTGTTTTACAATTCGGGCGTTGACTGCACTGAGAAGCTCATCGAGAGTGAACGGCTTGGTCAGATAATCGTCTGCACCAAGATTCATTCCCATCCGCGTACTGGTGCGATCGATTTTAGCCGTAAGGAAAATAAATGGAATGTGGGCAGTTTCCGGCTCCTGTCTGAGCTTGTAGAGCACGCCGTAGCCGTCAATGTTCGGCATCATGACATCACAAATAATCAAATCGGGCTTATGCTTGAGTGCCATTTCAATTCCGATTGAACCATCCTCTGCTGTAATTGGCTCAAATCCTTGGTCTTCCAGTAATAAAGCAGTTCCCTCACGAATGTAGGGTTCATCTTCGATAATCAAAATTTTCTTCATCAAAACATCCTTTGGAGTAACACAGATTATCTACGAAATAACGTTACTTTATTTCGAGTAGAAGCACCTTAACAGTTTCAGGGTGCAAATTAAATAAAAGAATCATATTGGTAAATGAAAATTCTCAAAATGTTCAATTTTTCGTGAATTAAGCGTAATTTTGCGCCGCTCTTCAAGCGGCGAACATCTTCAGGTCTTGCCTTCCTTTCTGTGGAAAGTCGTCCTCAAGAGTTGTGGTAAAACTCATCAATAATTATGAATCGTTCAACGAAAGTGAAACATTATGTTCTTTCAACATATTTACGAAAAAGGACTTGCGCAATCGAGTTATGTTGTTGGTTGCCAGAAAAGCGGCACCGCACTCGTTATTGACCCCAAGCGGGATATTGAAACATATCTTCAGATTGCCAAGCAGGAAAAGCTCACTATCACGCATGTCACCGAAACACATATTCATGCCGATTTTCTCAGCGGTGCCCGCGAGCTCGCCGATAGAACCGGTGCTGAACTCCTCCTCTCGGACGAGGGAGGCGCTGACTGGCAGTATCAATTCCCTCATACACCCCTCCACGACGGTTCCCAATTTCAGATTGGCAATCTCACTGTCGAAGTGCTCCATACACCCGGGCATACTCCCGAACATATCTGTTTTCTGCTGACCGATAATCCTGCGTCGAGCAAACCGGTGATGTTTTTTAGCGGCGACTTTGTCTTTGTCGGCGATGTCGGTCGTCCAGATTTACTCGAAAAAGCAGCCGGTGTTGTCGGCACCATGGACGCCGGTGCCCGACAGATGTATCAATCTTTACAACGATTTAAGCAATTGCCGGATTATATTCAGTTATGGAGCGGACACGGTGCCGGTTCTGCCTGCGGGAAAGCTCTCGGCGCAGTACCAAGCAGCACTGTCGGGTATGAAAAAATCTCCAATTGGGCGCTGCAATATGACAATGAAGATGCCTTTGTCGCCGAACTCCTTTCCGGTCAACCCGAGCCGCCGAAGTATTTTGCGATGATGAAAAAGCTCAATAAACAAGGTCCGCCGATCCTCGGTGACGGCTTTTTCCCCCATCGTCTGAGTCCTGAGGAAATGGAAGTTGCCTTTCGAAACGGCGTGACTATCGTCGATACACGCAATAAATACATCTTTGCCGACGGGCATATCCCCGGCGCACTGAATATTCAGGATAATAATGCCTTTAGTACGTGGGCCGGATGGATGCTCGAGTATGACAAACCATTTGTCGTCATCGCGGCCGAAAAGTCTATTGCTGAAATTACCAATAAGTTGATTCGTATAGGGTTAGACAATGTACAAGGGTATTTTTCCGATATTGAAGAATGGACCGCGCTTGGCGGTGAACTCGAGTCATTGCGGCAGATGAGCGCAAAAGAACTCGCCGTGCATCTCGGTGACCCAACCTATACGGTGCTCGACGTGCGTGCGACGAGCGAATTCAAAGACGGGCATATCGACGGCGCGCAGCATATCCATGCCGGGTATCTTTCAGACAGACTCGATGAAGTGCCTCGTACGGGGAATGTAGTGATTCAATGCGCCGGCGGTGACCGCTCAAGTATCGCAAGCAGCGTTTTACTTCGCGCAGGAATTACGAATATTTATAATCTCATCGGTGGTATCGGTGCATGGCGCGAAGCAGGTTTACCAACAGTGAAAAGCAACTAATTTATTCAATAACAAGCAGATATGATTGTACGTTATACATGGTGCCTTGCAGTACTCCTCGTTTTGCTCAATGCATGTGCCGACGAACCGACTTTGCCGGCCGGCAATATCAGACCGCAAACGCATATTGCCGTTGATACGGTGGCGACCGAACAAAGCAGTCGATTGCAGGTAAATTGGTA
Organism: Bacteroidota bacterium; assembly: GCA_052035765.1. Classification (GTDB taxonomy): domain Bacteria; phylum Bacteroidota; class Ignavibacteria; order Kapaibacteriales; family UBA961; genus JADJXV01. The sequence goes on along the minus strand of JBPOHH010000515.1, from coordinate 7,848 downwards.
TGGAGATGACGCCGATGGAATTGTCAACGGATATCTGCTTTCAACGGATCGTCAGACTTGGTTTTTTACGCGCAGAAGCGATTCACTTTTTTCATTGAGAATTGAAAATAATGATACAAGCTATCTTTTCAGTGTCAGTGCGGTGGATAATTCCCTGAAACAGTATCCTGTAGAAGGTGCGCGTATCAATTTCAACGATGCAAATTCCAACGGATACTATGATAATGGCGAGGAATTTATTTCTCTAGAAGGAGCGGCTGACCTCACTCCTGCCACGAGCAGATATCCTATCCGCAATACCCAACCGCATGTTTTCTTCGGCGCAGACTCGACGGCAATTGCCGCCAAGCAGGTTCATTTACCCGACACCACGTTCACTGTTGCGACTTTTCAGTTCGGCGCCTACGACCTCGACGGCGCTGAAACGATCGCTTATTTTGAGTATGCCATCAATGATACTGCGAGTACAAATTGGAGAAGAATTCCTACGAGTCAGACATTTATAACTCTTACCTCAGACAGTGGGTTAGTATCAAACTCCGAAAACGCGTTTTATCTCCGTGCCGTCGATATCGGAGCTCTCAAAAGCAAAGTATTGCGGTATCCGCAACCGGGGAAAACCTGGTATGTACGCAAGCCGAAGGGGAATATTCTCATCATTAAAGACCATGATTTGCCGGCAGCCGATAATTTCTATCAAAATTCACTACAAACGATAGCATCGGGTAAATTCGCGGGGAAAGTAGATGTACTTGACCTGCGTACCGGCGGTAAAACGCGCAATATCCCGCCATTTATTAATCCTATGTTTATCGAAACACTTAAATTATTTAAAGTGGTGATATGGTATAGCGATGCTGGTGCAAATTACCGACTCGCGCAGGAAAGTCTGCCGGAGTTTATCCGGAGCGGTGGACATGCACTTTATGCGGCAGATTTGCCGAATCCTATCCCGTCGGAAGTACAGACAGCGCTCATAGATTTTGCTCCTGTGGATAGTGTGTCAGCATTTGAAATTACTTCTAATCCTTTGGATATTAAGAACAATAGCGAGATCGTTGCTGACACCTCCGGAGGAACAATCTATTCAAATTTCATCAAGGAGACAGGCACCGTCAATCCACATGCCCTCTATCCTAAAATCACCGCCAAGCCGCTTTATCGTTTGCCGGCAAGCACCAAATGGACAGGGAATCCGGTAGTAGCCGTGCGGAGTGAAGACAGGAGAATGATATTTGTAGGACTACCGTTGTATTTACTCAACAAGTCACAAACTGCAGAACTCTTCCTGCAAACCGTGCTGACAGGAGAGTTTGGACTATGAGTACGCCACTTCTTCTCTCCATCGAAACGTCCGGTGCGACTTGTGGCGTGGTGCTCGCATCAGGAGCGAAACTCCTGGCAGAATACTCACTTTTCGGTGATAATCTGCACGATAAATTACTTGCCGAACTCTGCAGAAGAATTATTACTGACTGCGGGAAAACGTTTGATCAGCTCGATGCGGTCGCCGTTTCAGCCGGACCGGGTTCGTTTACCGGACTCCGCATCGGCGCGAGTGTCGCCAAGGGGATATGTTTTGGCAGTGACATCAAATGCATCGCCGTTCCGACGCTGAGTGCATTCGCATCAGCAGCAACTGAATATGCTCAATCTCTTGGTAATAAAGAAATTATGAGTGTTATTCCGGCGAATCAAAATCTGTTTTTTAGTCAAACATTTCACGCAGATGGCGCTCCGGCTTCTACAATACTCCTTACGGAAGAACATGAGGTACAATCGGCCATCACGGACGATACCATACTCTGCGGTCCTGCCGCACCAAGCTTTCACTCCCGTCATCAGCTTTCGGGACTCAACCGCCTTACACCTCGATTTATCGCCCGTCATGCCTATGAATTATGGAATCAGTCTGCGTGGATACCTGCCGAAGATTTCGTGCCTATGTATGCGCAGGAATTCGTTGTGAAAAAATCGACGAAACAGACATAACAAAGAATTACACCTTTCTCCTTGGTATGTCGAGTGATAGTACTATTTTCGCATGAAATTCACGGCATCCTTCACATTCGCGTATATGTTATGAAACACGCACTTCTCTACCTGCTTTCCTGTCTTCCTATTTTCTGCATCGTCTGTACTCCCGAAAAAGCCACAGCCACACATCCAAGCCGCGCGGTGATACACGGAACCGTGCCGGAGAAAAATCAAATGATTTACTGGATGAAAGATCCTGTTAATAGAACAGACGATGGCGAAAAACCTGCCGATTCAGCCATGATTGATGCTAATGGTACTTTTAATTTACGAGTGGAGGCATCCGCTAATTCGTTCTATTATCTACGCATAGGAAGTCGGCATATTGGAATTCCATTTTACTGTAAGGGAGGTGATAGCATCATGATACGTCAGAAATCAACGGATACTACCCCGGAGGTTTTGTCGGATAATGGTGGTGCGACAAGGTTTAGTAAATTCTTTTTTACGAAGTTTCAATTAGGAGCTAATTTTTTTGATAAAATTCAAACAGGAGACTGGAAAGAATGCTTTAAGATACTCGATGAACAAACCCAATCGCAATCGACATTTTTGATGATGAATACTTATTTATTAAACAACTATCCTGCATTAAAAAGAGAAATGGAGGATGTTGTCAGATACTCCGGCAGTAGCCACAAGTTGAACTTACTCATGTATTTATATTATGATGACAATGATAGTGTTCGCATCAACGATACGCACTGTGCAGATTTTATGGATAGAGTGAAACTGAAGCATGATACGATGCCGATGACAATGTCGTACACTAATTTTCTCTCGACGTACCTTGAATTTCCATTCAAACAGTGGAAGAAAGCAAATGTCGTGACTACCTCTTTAGCACGAAAAGATCGATTCTCACTAAAATTTGAATATTGCAAATCACACCTTACCGGCAGGTCAAGAGACTACGGGATGTATTATTGTGTAGTAAATCTATTTAATTTTTTCAGCGATTCGACGGCATTAGAAGTAGTGAAAAAGCAACTCCAAGATTATAGAAAAGATGTAACTGATATCCGTTATTACAATATGGCGAATACATTATACCAAACCAAACTCGCCATGTCAGAAGGCAAAGCTGCTCCAAATTTCACCTTACCCGATCTCACCTCCAAAAATATCTCCCTTTCGGACTTCAAAGGCAAAACAGTGTATATGGAATTCACCGGCACTTGGTGCGGACCGTGTCGTAAGGAAATTCCTTATATCAAAGAACTTCAGAAAAAGTGCAAGAATAATCCCAATATACAATTCCTCACCGTTTGGCTCGAAGGTGAGACACCTGAAATGTGGGTGAGATATGTGCAAAGCACAGGTGTAGATGGCGCGCATGTCTATTCTAAAGATCAATTCGCAGGAGCAGTGCCTAAATTATATATGATTTCCGGTGTACCGGCATTCATGATTATTGACAAAAATGGGAATGTTGCCATGCCAAGCGCAAAGCATCCGAGTGAAGATGGCGTGTATGAGGAATTGATGAGAGTGGCGGGTAGGTGAGGTGTTAATAATTTTTCGAAATCCTAACATTTAAATTGTTGAGGCATTAATAATAGATTATTTTCTAAACGTTTAACTCAAAATTTATGAAACAAGCACTTCTCTACCTGCTCATCTGCCTTCCCATATTCTACATCGTCTGTACCCCCGAAAAAGCTACTGCTACACATCCAAGCCGCGCGGTGATACACGGAACCGTGCCGGAGAAAAATCAGATGATTTACTGGATGAAAGATCCTGTTAATCGAATGGATGATGGTGAAAAGCCTGCCGATTCAGCCATGATTGATGCTAATGGTACTTTTTATTTACGTGTGGATGCATCCGCTAATTCGTTCTATTTTCTCCGTATAGGAAGCCGGCATGTTGGTATCCCGATTTACTGTAAGGCAGGGGATAGCATCATGATACGCCAGATATCAACGGATACTACTCCTGAGGTTTTGTCGGATAATGGTGGAGCAACGAAGTTTAGTAGATACTTTTCTACGAAGTTTCAACTAGGATCTAATTTTTTTGATAAAATTCAAACAGGAGACTGGAAAGAATGCATAAAGTTAATCGACGAGCAGACACAATCGAAATCGACATTCTTGATGATGAATACCTATTTGTTAAGTACTTATCCTGCGTTAAAACGAGAATTGGAAGATGAAGTTCAATATTCCGGCTACATGAAAAAATTTGATTTATTATCCTACTTTTATTACGATGATAATGACAGTGTTGCAATCCACGATACAATGAGCATTAATTTTATTAAAAGCATAAAATTAAAACAGGATAATAATCCCTTGACAATGGCATACAGTAGCTTTGTATCTGCATACTTAGGATTTCCTTTTAAGCTTTGGTGGAAAGATGTAGTAGCCAAGAGAAAGTTGGATAGAATAGAGAAATTGAATTTACGCTTTGAATTCTGTAAATCTCAATTACAAGGGAGAGCAAGAGACTATGGTATGTTTTATTGTACTGCTGCTTTATTCATGAAAGATACTGATTCGACTAGACTATCTATAGTAGAAAAACAGCTCAATGATTATAAAGCGCATGTTACTGACCAGCGATGTCTAGATATGGCATACAAGATATATCAAACCAAACTCGCCATGTCAGAAGGCAAAGCTGCTCCAAATTTCACCTTACCCGACCTCACCTCCAAAAATATCTCCCTTTCGGACTTCAAAGGCAAAACAGTGTATATGGAATTCACCGGCACTTGGTGCGGACCGTGTCGTAAGGAAATTCCTTTTATCAAAGAACTTCAGAAAAAGTGCAAGAGTAATCCCAATATTCAATTCCTCACCGTTTGGCTCGAATACTCAACTCCTGAAATGTGGATGAAATATGTGCAAAGCTCTGGTTTGGAGGGCGTACATGTCTATTCTAAAGACCAATTTTCTGGAGAAGTTCCTAAATTATATCGGATTTCAGGAGTGCCGGCATTTATGATCATTGACAAAAATGGGAATGTCTCCATGCCAAGCGCAAAGCGTCCGAGTGAGGATGGCGTGTATGAGGAATTGATGAGAGTGGCGGGGAGGTGAGGTGGATAAGAGAGGAAATTCAATTGAAGAAAGACACCGATGGAATCTGTGATTCTGCGTGGAGAATTATTTTTAGCAATGCTATGCTACTTCCACAAGAACCATTATTTTGCATCACAAAATACACACTCCTCTATGAAAAATATCTACAACATCAATGAAAATAACAACTTGGAATATCAACGGAATTCGCGCGATTCATAAAAAAGGTTTTTTTGAGTATATCGAGCGCGAACAGCCCGATGTGCTCTGCGTGCAGGAAACAAAAGCAGAGATGGAGCAAATCAGTCCCGATCTGCGTGCTCCCGCCGGCTATGAAGCTTTTTATCATTCATGTTCTGTAAAAAAGGGGTATTCCGGTGTTGCGACGTTCACCAAGATCAAACCCGAAGCGACATTCAAATCTATCGGTATCGAGAAATTCGAAGGCGAAGGCCGCGTGATGGCAACTGATTTCGGTGAATTTATCCTCTTTAATGTGTATTTCCCGAACGGTGGGATGAACGAAGGTCGGTTGCAGTATAAGCTCGATTTTTATGATGCGTTCTTTGCATTTTGTGAACAATTACGCAAAAAAGGACGCAAGCTGGTGATCTGCGGTGATTATAATACCGCTCATTATCCCATAGACTTAGCACGACCTAAGGAAAATGTGCTCACATCCGGATTTATGCTCTGCGAACGGGTAAAATTAGACTGGTTGGTCGAGAAAAAATATCATGACACGTTCAGAATGTTCAATCAGGACGGCGATAATTACACCTGGTGGAGCATGCAGCAAATGTCCCGCCCGCGCAATGTAGGCTGGAGAATCGACTATCATTGGGCGACCGACGACCTGACATCAAAAATCACAAATTGCACTCATCAACCGGCACAAGAGGGTTCAGATCATTGTCCGGTAGTGCTGGAAATTACTGTCTAATCTAATGATTATTCATACAGTTACTCTCTATATATTGGTAGTATTTCTTGCTCTTGCCGCGCTGCAGGCGCAGGAAACGGACAAGGAAACTACACCGATTAAGCTCCCGCCGCAAGTGCGGATGGTGCGCGTCTTTGGCGGAACGGATGAACGCCTGCCACCGATTGCAATACTGAGTACACCCACGCGGAAGTCCTCCGTTCTCCCTACATTCGGCGAAAAAACTGTCACAATCGAGCTCGATGTACAGGCTGATTTGCCACCCTCGATGTATGCAATCTTTGTGCATTGTGCTGCCGATTGGACGGAAGACAATAATGTGTTTATTAATCAAATTACCTTCCGCACGAGCAATATTGATTGGAAAAGCGCTCCCGTTTATTCCCGATACTATACGTATAGAGGTTCGCTCTCGGTACCCAATTCTCAGGTAAATTTTACGGTTGGCGGCAATTGGAAAGCCAAATTTTACGACTACAATGACGACGGTAACGTCGTCACGGAAGCCAGGTTTTTTATCGTTGATCCCGCTGCAGAGTGTTATGTGGATGTATATGGTGACCTCTACGAACCGAATCTTAAAGTCAGTCCGGCTGCTTTTACCGTCGAAACGCAGATACAGACATTACGTTCGGTAATGGATAATCAGGTACAGACAGTGGTGATGTATCGGAATAACAGATGGACGGAACCTATGGTCATATCACAAATTGGGTCATTGGAAGATGCCAATAATTACCGGAAATATCCCATGCAGACCATGGTCTCGGGCTTTGGGAGCATCGGCAAACGGTTTCGTGTTGACAGACTGCCGGCTGAGAACGACTATCGTATTCTCGATATGAATAATCTTGGCTATTTTCCCAGGATTAATGGACCAATCAGACCTCCGTTTGCAGATTTACGGCGGAATGGAACATTCTTTGATCGCGCCGATGACGGTATGCTCACTACACGATTTACCGCTTTGTCGGATGATGAATATATTCAAGTGGAGTTTATTTTCGACCCCGAGTCCCGGCCGTCGGAACGTGATGTATTTGTTACCGGTTCGTTCAATTCCTGGACGCCGGACCGCTCATGGCAGATGTATTATGACGAGCAAGACCGCCTTTACAAGCTCCGTCAATGGGTGCGCCGCGGACGCCATAATTATCTCTACGGAACAGGAAATTATAACGCCGACACCCAAAAATTTGACAATGTATCGTTTGAGGAATTCGAAGGAAATACCCGTGCAACGCCTCATACTTTCATAAGTTTAATTTATTACCGTGAATTTGAATACGGCGGCTACGATACAATCATTGGTGTAGGAGCAGGGAATAGTTTTGGGAGGATATCAAGGTGAGGAAGAATCAACAGACAGATGAAAATTTGGTTCTTTGTATTGAAAAAGTACTATTGGTAATTATCCAATACGAACACTACATGGGCGAATACAAGGTGCCCTACGCATCAGGAACTTTCGTAACACTGATCAACTGACTCTCATGCATACCTACATCTCTCTCCTCCGCGGTATCAACGTCAGCGGACAGAAAATTATCAAGATGGATGCGCTGAGACAAATGTATGATGCGCTTGGTTTTGAGCATGTACAATCGTATCTTCAGAGCGGGAATGTACTCTTTCAGACGCAAAAATCGAATACCCTTGCGCTTGCTGAACGTATCACAGCACAGATTGCAAACACGTTTGGATACGATGTCTATGTGTTGGTGCTTACACCGGAAACATTGAGGAATATTATACAAGACAGTCCATTTGCTGCTGACGCAACTAAAGATAATGCAAGCTGTTACGTGACGTATCTCGAAAATCCCTCCCCAA
>JBPOHH010000574.1:0-2741 GCA_052035765.1 Bacteroidota bacterium | reverse complement strand
GCAAGTTGTTGTAAATACTTGTGCCTAAGTCCACGAACCACCGGCGGTCATGCGCATATTCTGCGGGCAGAATAAACGTGCATTTGGAAATTTCGAGATCGACAGGATTGGTGCGGTTGATAAATTCAAGGATCTGCGGGAATTCACTCGTCTTGCGGATAACATACTTAAGCGTGTCGAATCCGGGATTGCGCACTAAATACGGATTAACGGTAAGGGTACAGGAATTCAGGGTAATATGATCGCGCACTTCCTGCCGGATGAACCGACATCCATTCTGAAATTCACAGTGATGAAATTCCGTAAAATCGACTGTATTGTTGACGAGAATAACGACTTGCTTGAATGTACAATCGCGGAATTTGAGGCGTAAGCTGTTGCATTTGAGGAAGGATACTCTGTCTTCGAAGACAAAGTCACGCACGAGATACCAAAAATCATCGGCGATGCTGCAGTTATCAAAGACGACGGCATATTTCACGTGGATTTTGCGGCCGCCATTGTCATACCGTATATCATGTGCATTGTCGATCTCACGATTGAATTTGAAGGTACAATTCTTGAAATAAATCGTTTGAACGCTGTTGTGCATCTGCGGCTCGCCATGCTCGAGTTCATCGAAGGTTTGCATGAAATTCAGCGTCGCGCCTTCCTGCACCCGCGCACCCGCCTGCAGGCATCCGAACAAGAAAAACAGCAGATAAAGGAGCTTTTTCACGCAGTAAGCAATCCTAAGTTATGCAATGAGTTGTGTACGAAATCCGGCAGCCGTTACCTCTCAATGAAAAAACCGTTTCATCACATCATTATAGAGAACAAATGCCATCAAAGCCAGTAGAAGGAACATTCCCACTTGCTGAAACGCCATCTTTGCCTTCACCGATACTTCGCGTCGCAGAACCGCTTCAATGATAATGAACACGAGGTGTCCTCCATCGAGCGCAGGGATGGGAAGAATATTGAGCACAGCGATGGAAACAGATAATTTAGCAACGAGTTCGATGAAATCCCAGAACCCGCGTTGTGCGACTTGTCCTGCAATTTGCATAATCTGCAAAGGTCCGCCGATGGTCTCTTTAAATGATACCACGCCGCTGAAAATTTTCCCGATAATTCCAAAGAACATACCGACTTGATTTACTGTTTCATCCCAGCCGATAGCAAGTGATTCGCCAAAGGTATAGCTTTTATGAATGGGAGTCGTGGTGAAGATCATTGTATGACCGATACCAATTCTCCAGCGTTTTGCTGCATCGTCGTAAGTTGGTATAATGGAGGCACGCTTTTCTTCTGAACCATGTTTCCAGACTAATTCGAGGGGTTTACCCTGATTTGCCGTAATAACATTAACAAACTGTTCTGTACCAATGACAGGAACTGCATTTGCGGTAAGTAATGTATCGCCAAGTTTGATTCCTGCTTTTCCGGCAGGCATTTTTTCTTCGACCATTGTCACCAGTATTTTCGCTCCCTCGGAGAACATGCCAAGACCTTTTTTCTGAGTCATCGCATCCAAAAACATCCGACCATTCGTGGTCAGGGTTTCAGTGCGTCCGCCCCGCTGTACGGTTACCGGGCGATTTGCACCAACATCTTTAATTGTTAATCCTTCGAGTACATCTTCCCAGGAAGTAATAGGTGTGTCACCGATGGAGATGATTTTGTCACCGGGTTGAAAGCCGGTTTTATCGGCAACTGAATTTTTCTCAACAAAGCCAATCGAAGTAATTGGATGAATTTCCTTGCCATTAAATAAAGCCACCGCAAAGAACACACTAATCGCAAGCAAAAAATTCATAATCACACCGGCACTAATCACAAATGCTTTTTGTAGGGCATTTTTAGAACGGAACTCATAGGGTTGGGGAGCGGTTTTGAGCTGTTCGGAGTCCATGCTTTCATCAATCATCCCGACTATTTTCACATACCCGCCAATAGGCAAAAGGCAGAGGCGATAATCGGTATGACCGCCACCGTCCCAATCATCGGCTAATTTCCCGAAGGTGAAGCCGGTGATTTTATTCCAGCCGAAAAGGCGCATACCCATGCCGAGTGCGAACACATCCGCACGCATACCGCACATACGGGCAGCGGCGAAGTGTCCAAACTCGTGAAGTGAAACGATAAGTCCCAAAGCACCAATAAATGCAAGTATTTCCTGAATCGAAAATCCCATGTTGTAATCCTAAGTTAAGTAGTAATTGTTCTAAAATTGTGATGAATGCACCGGAGTGAAGCGTTCACCGCACATTCTGGCATTCGTTCCGCGCCACACGCCGTGTTTCAGCATCGGCGGCGGCAATGTCGGCAAGTGACGGACTAGACACACTGTTTATCTCATCGAGACATTTTGTAATAATCACCGGAATATCGATATACCGGATTGCTTCCTTCAAAAATGCCTGTACTGCTATCTCATTAGCTGCATTGAGGATAGCTGGAGCCGTGCCGCCCATTGCAAGCGCATCAAAGGCAAGCCGGAGACACGGAAATTTCTCGAAATCCGGCGGGAAAAAGGTTAATTGACCCATCGCTGCCAAATCTAACCGCGGGAAATCCATCGGCTTGTGATGCGGGAAATGCAACGCATACCCAATCGGTACCCGCATGTCCGGTGTGCCAAGCTGTGCCTTCACACTGCCATCCTGAAACTGCACCATCGAATGAATAATACTCTGCGGATGCACGAGCACATCAATTTTCCCGGGCGGTAAATCAAAGAGCCACTTGGCTTCAATCAC
>JBPOHH010000305.1:0-1757 GCA_052035765.1 Bacteroidota bacterium | reverse complement strand
GTGCGCGCTGCTGAATATCCCGCTTGTGTATGGAAGCGTCTTCCGGTATGAAGGTCAGGTATCGGTGTTTCATGTAAGAGTTTCTCAACAAGAGGAAAGACCTGCTAATTACCGGGATTTATTTCCGATTCCCCCGGCTTTAGGTGAAGTACCTAATTGATTGGAAGCAGGAGTTATAGGAGTCTTGACCGGTATCATTGGTACAATGCAGGCGAGTGAAGCTATCAAGCTCATAACGGGAATTGGAGAGGTGCTCGCGTCAAAGGTTTTGACGTATTCTATGTTGAGCAACTCCATGGAAATCTTTGAGTTCGCTCCGCATCCCGACGCATTGAGTTCTGCGCCCGCTACGCTCGATGAACTCCGAAAAATGCAATATGAAGCGTTTTGTAGTAATCCGCATGAAGTTCATGAGATTACGTGGGAGGATCTCGATGAACACATTTCAAAGGAAGAAATGCTCCTCTTGGATGTTCGCGAGGCGGATGAACTGCCTCGTTTGGAAAAATATTCATGTATCTCTATTCCTTTAAGAGAGTTACGGGGTAGATTACATGAACTGCACAGCGCTCAAACGGTCGTCGTCTTTTGTCAGTCCGGCAATCGGAGTAAGGTTGCTGTTCGTGAGTTACAGCAATTATCCACATTTCGGCAAGTATGGAGCATCCAAGGCGGAATCGCTGCTCTTGTCAATTCACGAATTTGACAATCATGAAAAAAGCAAAACGAAGTATACTGTTTATCGAGGGCGCGATACCTCCGTCGCTCATTGCTGATGATATAGCCAAGCACAGCACGAAAACAGATATCGGCGCACATAGTATATTTTTAGGACAAGTACGGAGTGATGAACTAGCCGAAGGAACGGTACGTGCGATAGACTATTCCTGCTATCCTGAGATGGCAGAAGAAGTTATGCATGATATGCGTGAGGAGATTATTCCGAAGTACCAGCTCAATTGCCTCCACATTTATCATAGTATCGGTGTGGTCGAGGCAGGACAAATTTGCCTTTTTGTATTCACGTCTTCAAAGCACCGTAAGAATGCAATGGATGCCTGCACTGAAATCGTCGAACGTATCAAGAAAGACGTTCCGATTTGGGGAAAAGAAATCTTTACCGACGAACATTATCAATGGAAAATTAATACGTAAATGGTTAATATTACTTCAAAATCAAAGACATACCGCATCGCTATCGCCGAGGCAATTCTCAGGACCGGCTCGCAATCCACGATCGATGCGATTACCGAAAAACGTGTACCGAAAGGAGATGTGTTTGAATTCTCGCGAGCAGCAGGTTTACTGGCCATCAAAAACACTAGTAATGTAATTCCCGACTGCCATCCTTTGCCTGTGGAGTACGCCGCAATACGTTCGGAAATCCGAGGGTTGGACATTGTTATCACTGTCGAAGTGCATACAATTTACAAGACCGGTGTCGAGGTGGAAGCCATGCATGGCGCGGCGATTACGGCGCTGACAATGTACGATATGCTCAAGCCGATTGACAAGCAAACCGAGATTGGGACGATTCGGCTGGTCGAGAAAAAAGGAGGGAAATCGGACGTGAAAATGCCGGGCAAGAGAGAATTGACCGTTGCTGTGATTGTATGTTCGGATAGTATATCTTCCGGCTTGAAAGAAGACCGAGCCGGAAAATTAATCGTTGATAATCTATTGAAATATAAGAATATAACGACGGATTATCAAATTATCCCGGACGAAAAAGAGCGAATCACAAGTTGTATTCAGGA
>JBPOHH010000559.1:0-6073 GCA_052035765.1 Bacteroidota bacterium | reverse complement strand
GTAGAAATCTGTTTTTTTCAGTACCGCATTAACCATCATTCCCACAATAAACGATATAAAAGTAATTGAAATACTGAATGTAAGGTACTTATATATCATAAAATTATCGGTTAGTTGATTTTGTTAGGCGTCTGATTTAATTTTCCCGGTTCGGGCTGTTGCTACTACTGCTCGTCGACACGTACCGGTGGAACGTACTGCTCACCACTCCCTCAACAACTATTTACTTGCCAAATACTTGACGTCAGGTGCAGTGCCTGATGGGACGGGAATACGAAAACCATTGCTTTTTCATTCGGAGTTTCTACTCTATGTCACTCGTAACTTCTTGATTTTCTTAGGTGACCATTTCTCCGTTTCCGGACATTGAGCGGAGTCGAAATGACTAATCCCGTATAAGTTTAAGAAGAACCAATAGTAAAAGATAGTTAATCACCTCCACATCCGCCTCCACAACTTGAGCTGCACGAACTACCACTGTCAGAGCTATCCCCTGAATTTCCATCAGAACTATCGGTATCTGAATTATCCTGGCTACCATCGAATTCCCCCTTTTCAAATTCGACATCATTACTTTCAGAAGATTGGAACATTAAGAAAAGAGGGTCTGTTCCAACGTAATTATGAGAATACTCAGAATCATGGTGATTCTTCTTGGGCTGTTCTGTTTTTTCTTTGAATTTAGTGGTATCCCATATCTCAGCCGGTGGCTCATGTCCAAATTCTTTTCTATAAAGTTCTATTGTATGAAAATATTGAGATTGGAATGCTTCGGTCTGACTATCAACAGATACTAATTCGGGATTGTGGTCAAAATCATACTGAATTATTTCCTTGCAAAATTTCCTATAACCCGAGCTGAATAATAAATGTTCATGCCATACTTGGTCAATAATTTTTGAGGGAGTAACGCTAACATCACTTATTACACCCATGTAAACAAATTTTTTATATTCCCAAATAGCTTTCAAAGCGAAATTTTTGTTCCAGTGAAATTTTCGGGAAAGCTTATCCGCAAATGCTTTTGTAAACGGGCTTTGTCCTCCAAATTTTGCTGCTATTTCATCCCATAGGTGTGTGGGAACCAAGTTGTCAAAGTTGTAGTTAGCAATATTTAACCAAAGTTCTTTTTTATTCATAGTTGTTGTTATAGAGTGTTTAGTTAGTTTGTTGTTTTTATGTTGTTTACATCTACTAAAGAGGCAAATTTTTCAGCAGCAATAAAAGACACACTTTTTGTTAAATGAATATCAAATTTTTCTTTTATCACATCAGCCATAGATTCATCAAAAATTCTTAGAACAAGTCGGAGATCAGGTTGGAAATATCTAGCATTTAATCCAATTTCAAGATTTGCATAATCATCATTGATTACCGAAATCAAAGCACGACACTGCTCAGCACCGGCATCTTGCAGAACATTGGGCTGACGTGCATTTCCAATATAAACATCTATGCCTAGGTTACGAAAGTATTCAATACTGACCGATTCTTGATTAGATTCTATCACAACGATTCGTTCTCCGGTCTTTTGAAGTTCATCTGCAATATAATACCCAAGACGTCCCAAGCCGCAAAGAATGACATGGTCTTTGTAAGTATATTTTTTTCTGCCCAATGACCTTTGTGCTCTTTTTTTTACTATTCGATCAATGAGAAGTGAGAAAATTAGCCAAGTGAAAATTGAGGAGCAAAGAATAAGCACAATTCCAATAATTTTACTGAGTGCGCTGGAATTCTGAAGATTTATATCTCCATAGCCAACTGTTGAAATTGTTACAACGACAAAGTATAAAGCATCAAGCCATGATAATTGCTCACTAACATGAAAATACACAACAGCACTAGAGACGATAAGCGAAAAAAATGAAATCAAAAATATTAAAAAGGAGTTGCTTGATTTATTCGACATAATACGCACCGACTTTGTTCCTCTTTTCAGGTTGCGTTTAATCGGATTATCAAGTGCTTTAACAAACAAGGGAGCTGCTAACTTGGCTGGATTGAGAATGATTAATTTTTTGTTAGCTTTTTCTAGATGTGGTCTTATATTTTCATTAAACAACGAGGTCGCAATAGGAATGCTTGAATACAATGCCATCATAGCAATAACTACCTCAAGATTATCCTCGTCCTTCTCAAATAGAACGTACGTCATACTAAATGACTTCATGTCCATGGTACGAAAGATTTTATCGGTTTCATTTATGGTAGATGAGTCATCACTTGGAACATTCGAGAATAGATTTGGCAAATGCGTTACTGTATAACCCTTTTGAGTGAGTAATATTTTTGTCCGGCTAGCGAGGTGTCCCGAACCAAGAATCAATATAGTTCTACTGTTCATTTTTTTCTATTTGTCTAATGTTTACAATGTCGCCATATTTTCGATTGGCGGGCTTCTGAGCACAAATGTTATTCGGAGAACGGAACGTTCTGTAATCACAAAACTAACTGTGGAACACGCTAACCCGCCTCTTGCAAAGGTGCCGATAAGTATCATATTCATTGTCTAGGTTTAATATGCTTCCAGTTAACAGTGTTATTTTCATATCGAGTTATGTCGGCATTATAAACATTCGAGTCTATGAATTTATTGATTAATGCACGCTGATTGTCAGTTCTTTGAAGCGTCGGTAATTGAGTATGATAAATATGAAGTCCATCAAAGTCAAGATGGGTTATTATTTTCACAAGTCCGTCGTCGTCGAGATTGGATGTTTCAATGTTAAAGTCAACTGCCATTTTCAATTCAATATCAAACGTTGTCCCGCTCAGTGATAGAAAGGATATTTCTGAATTAAACTGACAATGTTCTGCTCCCAGATAAATTGATCCTTCTGCTGTTTCATCGTTATAGGATAGATTAAATTTTCTACCAAGGAGGTTCTTCCAGTTTCGTTCCTGGTGATTGTTTTGTCCGTCTCGAAATAGTATCCATTCTATCATAATTGTCGTGTCGGTAGGTTGGTCCACATAATCGTGACCACTGTTGAATGGTTGAAGTGGAATTTCTATAGAATAGAAAAGCGTCAAAGGAAGATTGGTATGAGAATTTTCCCATAGATGACAACTTAATTGTCCTTTGAGCGGATGTATATCGTTAATATTCAATGTCATGCTTACGGTCGTCTTTGATATGGCACATAATGTTTCAGATTTTGCGTTCGGAAGTGTTCTGGAGAACACCACTGTTACTAAGTACTGATTTTGAATAAGCGTAATGCTTCAAGATCTTGCGTGACGCTGCCTTAGGAAATATCCGTAGTAGGCATTACATAGTATGATTGATGTATATAATAATTTTTCGTTGAGGAGAAATTACATACAAGTCTGTCCCGTGTGATTTACTACTAGCATAGTATGAACCTTTCTCTTTCGCAACTTGTCGTACTATCATTTGCTTATCTTTAATTTCCTTCTCTAAGCTCTGCGACCAATTCCCATATAGTGGAGTAACAAAGTCTAAAAGTACGGTGTCCAAAATTGGTGTTTCTTTCCATTTTGTTGTTTCAAATTTTTCGTCTGGAAAGCGTTCATAAAAATTTTTGTCGGGATGCATGAAGTATTTTGCTGTTGCATCATCGAGTGTATAGATTTCGAAAGTAAAACCTTCTCCTCGCATACCTATTTCATCGTATTTATAGTCATTCCATGCCCAAAATTGTTTTCCAGTTAAATCTTCTGTTTTGTCTCTAAAATCCCAATCTGCTGATAATGAAATTATTCTTAATTCCCAACAGATTATAAGAGTTAATAGTCCTAAAAATGTGGAATGAAGGACTGCAATTCTAGTTCTCTTTTGTCTGAAAAATATAAAAATCTTTGATAACCAAACTATGAGACCAACGAGAGTTACTATCAGTAAGAGAAATATTAATTGATAAGATTCCATTTGAAAATTAAGGAATGTCAATAAAATGACGGCAACATCTCAATAAACGAACTTTTACGTGTATTTCTCAAAAAAAAAATCGCCAATATCCACCGCAAAAGCAGCTTCATTGAGCAAATTAATATATAGTCAGTTCTGCTACTTCATCCAAGCGCCACCACCTACCAATAAAACATCCATTTGCCACTTCCTCAGCACGTGTTTAGTGGGTACGTAATGGACATGTAATGTACTGGCATGTACAGCGCACAGACTCTATTGCTGCCGTGCGCAGAAGCCGTCGCCATTGCCGACCGATTACTTCAATTGCTTGGTTTTTTTTCATGTTCGAATTCTGCCTGTTGCATTCTTAAATGGCGAGGAAGTATTGAGTTGTATTAATCTTCCGAATGTCCATTTGCCATACCGGGCCGTTTCGTACAGTTCTGTGTTTGTTGTGGTTGCGACAATCTCACGAATGGTACCGGTCGTCGTGTCAAGTTGTGCAAGCAATGCCTGAAAGCCATCATGCTCGTAATCGGTATAAAATTTCTGCGCCAGTCGTCCGAGCTCATTCCATTTATAACCCGTTTCGGGGAAATCTACGTCGAGCCCTTTTCTTGTTCTGTCGTGCCATTTTATCACCAATTGAGCCCATCCGATGAGGTACGCAACGAGATTATTGATACTCATGCGGGTATTATTGGCATGACCAGTAAGTTCTTTCCGGTCAGTCAATTCGACGGGAATTGTAGAAAATTCTCGTCTCAACTTCTGATACGTACTGTCGATTGCATGTAATAATTGTTCTTTATCGTTCGGTATTGCCATTGTTGTTGTTTCGTTGATCGTTTACAGTGCATCATTCGGAATATAATGTCGGCGCCGGTAGTTCCGTAGTCATGCGCCTGTGCGGAAGGTGCCGGGAAGCGCGACTTTTTTTTGCTCCCGGTACACCACCGGTATGGGAACGCTGCTCACGGCGAGTGCGGGCGAATATCGCTGTTCATTTGTGCGTATAATTTCTCAATTTCGGACCAGTCGGTCGTATCCTGCGGGTTGCCTTCGAGTAAGGAAACCCTTGTGGTAAATTCGAGTTCTCGTTCCGTATGTTCTTCGACAAGCCGAATTGTATCGACTGTAACAGTGCCCCAATCTTTTGCAACTGCTGAATGGACGCGGGTGTTCATTGCTGCAAAGAAATTCTGTCCGAATGTTTTTACCCGGTCAATAAAATCAGAATAGTTCATTTCCACACTGCCACTTATAGCCGTCCACAGCCGTATTCCATTTTCCAATGTTTGATCTGTTTCCCACACAATTCTAATGGTGTCGTGATGTCGGAAGAATGACAGATGAGGACCGCCAACTAAATACCCGGAGTCTAGATGCCGATCGTCTAACCACGAGAGTAAGGTTGGAGTTGCAGGGAAATAAACGTTGTCGTAGTAGTCTTCATCGGTGTCATAGCGCTCAAGCCATTTCTCTACATCATTGCGAAATTGCCGTATATTTTCGGTTCGTCGGTACAATGCCTCAGGAATTGATACACAAATAGCATCGAAAATTTCTGTAAAATCTTCTACAAAGCGAACGATATAGTAGTCGTTGTACGGTGATAGTTTATTCCCAAAATGCTGCATTGCTTCTTGCGAATATTCGTAGATTGTTTGGTCGCCAAAGCTCAACCATACATCACCATCTGTTAGCCAAAACCAACTCACATACAGGTTTGGTTCCCGCCCGACTGGCTGTATAGTATCAATATTGTTCAGTCTGAAATGAATCATAATCTTTCTGGTATTGCGCAGCCCGCTGAATTCTGTTCCAACGGATTACAATCCGTTGCGACAATTTCTGCCGTTCCTAGCGGAACTTTTTGGTATCAATTTTTAGCTTAGCTTGGGCTGTATGTTGAATGGCACATTACTAACCATATTTTGCCAAACCCCTGAGACAAACAGCCGTTTCTATTTCCCTAAATAGGTCAGGTAATCTTGTCTCGTTTTGGTTGCCAGGTCGATTACGTCAAAGCGTCGCACTTCGGTAAATGAGCCAATATCGCTGTCGCTGTTTATTAAAATTGCCCCAACGAGAATGACATACTTACAGTTGTACTGTGTCTTGTCCACCAATTCGTTGATGCGCTTGTCAATGGCTTCGTAAATTACTTCCGTTGCTTCAAATAGAGGTGATGGT
>JBPOHH010000323.1:0-1716 GCA_052035765.1 Bacteroidota bacterium | reverse complement strand
GGGCGGTGCCGGTCGCGGGCAGCTTGGTCAGCATGGAGACGAGGGAGAGTTTTGGCGCGCAGTTTAAGAAAGAATATGAGAAAGTGCGGGCTGATTATGCTAATCGTTCGGTGGAGAAGAGTTTGCTTACTCTTTCTGCTGCTCGTGGGAATAAATTGGAATTGTTTTCATAGTTTTAACGCAAAGGGCGCAAGAGGCGCTAGAGTACGCAAAAGTACATTTTTCACTTTTTTTATTTCACATTTTTTCATTTAACACTATGACAGAAAATGAAATTAGTCGGGTTATTTATGAATCCGCAATCAATGCTCATCGTGAACTTGGCGGTGCAGGTTTACTTGAGAGCGTGTATGAAGAGGCATTGTGCCACGAACTTAAGGAACGTGGTATGAGTGTCGAACGTCAGTTATCTATGCCAATATATTATAAAGGCATAGAACTCGGAACGCCTTTACGAATAGATCTCCTTGTTGGAAATAAGGTCATCGTTGAGTGCAAGGCGACCGAGAAATACAATTCCATATTTGAAGTACAAACACTTACCTATCTCCGACTCTCCGGATTAAAGCTCGGACTGGTAATTAATTTTGGTAATCAACTCGTGAAAGACGGTATAAAACGAGTAGTAAACAATCTCTAACAAATTGCAAACACTAGCGCCTCTTGCGCCTTTTGCGTTAAAAAAACTATGAAACCAAACAATCTCGGCATTACAGTATTCCAATCCATCCCACTCGAAACCCTCCGGGAATTCATCGACTGGACTCCATTCTTCATGTCCTGGGAATTACGCGGGAAATATCCTGCTATTTTCAAAGACACCACCGTTGGCGCTGAAGCGCGGCGTATATTCGATGATGCAAATGTAATTCTAGACAAAATAATTCACGATAACTCCTTAACGGCGAAAGCAGTATGCGGTATCTTCCCGGCGAATCGTGTGGGCGATGATGATATTGAGCTCACCACTGACTCAGGGCAGGTGATGCTCTATTTCCTCCGTCAGCAGTCGCAGAAATCTCCCGGTACTCCTAATTTATGTTTGGCCGATTTCATTGCGCCGAAGGAGTATGGCGAGGATTATATCGGCGCATTTGCCGTGACAGCGGGCATTGGGCTCGAACATATCGTGAGCGAGTTTGAAGCTGACCATGATGATTACAGTGCAATCATGGCGAAAGCTATCGCCGACCGGCTCGCAGAAGCGGCCGCTGAATGGCTGCATTTCAAAGTGAGAACGGAATTGTGGGGGTATGCGACGAACGAAACCCTGAATAATCAAGGTCTTATCGATGAAGAATATCAGGGGATACGTCCCGCGCCGGGCTATCCTGCCTGCCCTGATCATACGGAAAAGAAAACGCTCTTCGCGCTTTTGGATGTTGAAAATAATGCCGGTATCACGCTCACGGAAAATTATGCGATGTATCCTGCTGCGGCTGTCAGCGGTTGGTATTTCGCGCATCCTCAAGCCAAATATTTCCCGGTAGGGAAGATTGGACGTGACCAAGTGAAGGACTATGCGCGCCGTAAAGGGATGAGTTTGGAAGAAGTTGAGCGCTGGCTGAGTCCGAATCTCGGGTATGAAGTGTGAAAGAGCGAGAATATTGATTGAATATGTAGATTTTCTTATTCCGTAACCCTATAAATTTAGTACTTACAGACCATTAATTTTAAACTTTTTCTAATGGATACCAAAATGCTGAAATTTTTCCT
>JBPOHH010000605.1:0-3527 GCA_052035765.1 Bacteroidota bacterium | reverse complement strand
GGATAGAGCGATGTAATGAACAGGTAGGACTCTAGTCGAGGGCTGGAGGTGTCGTATGAGGTTCGGAGATAGTGACAATACGCTGAATTTTCTCGTCCCGTCAGGTACTACATCTGACGTCAATCATGTGTCAAATAAACACTTGCTGAGTATTACTTCTACTTCCGTAATTTCAAATCTGCCGTCACCGAGGTCCTCCGTGCAGACGTTTCAGCGGAAGGTGTTTACGTTCGGTTGTAGCTACCGAACGGACGGGGAATTCATTAGTTGAGATGTCCATATATATCTTGGGTTCTTGAATTTAAGGAGTCGCAACTATTAATTATCCATCCATCAGCTTTATAGTCATCAAAGATGTGGCTATTTTTGTCTAATCTAATGAATAATCTAAAATTCGCTATGTCATTCACTTCAATCCCTAGGTCAGTCCTGTAAACATCTATTGGCTCATCGGTAATGAAATAGCTGTATTGATATGTAGTTTTGCTAATCAAGTTGGAAACAGAAAAATCAATTCTATTTCGATAGTTTTGCGACAACCAAATATTATACTCCTTCATCCATTTCTCTAATTTGTTCTGAAGTTGTGTTTCATAGGTATTGTCAAATATCAATGGATTTATTCGTACTAAACGATTGAGGTCGTTTTCACAGCTATCAGTACGAAACTCTCCACTTCCTATATAGTTAGTCACATCTATTTTTTCTGCCAGCATATTTGTGATCTCATATTTATGCTCACAAGATATCAAGAGTAGAGAAATAAGTCCTAAAAAAATGTACTGTTTCATTGTGGTTTCAAGATGTGAGTTGTTGTAGGCAATAGATTGAATTTCATCCTCTGTTTGAAACAAAAAAAATGGTATCTATACTGGTGATCACACTATCAGAGGTGAGGTAATACTGTATCCCATCACCTCCGTACCGGATACGCTACAAACTCCACATCCTCACCGAGAATTTTTTTCGCACTATAGACAGCCGTCGCCGGCTGATGTCATTTGCCAAGCAGGGGACTATACATCATTATGGCGTTATTTTCGGTGACAAATTCTTCGCTGCTGCTGTTGTCAGCAAGATCGGTGATTCTCTTCCAAATTCTATTATGTCTTGTATATCCACCCCAGGATTGCTGCTTAATACTATGGTCTGTTTCATAGACTTCGAATTTCATTTGTAGGTCTCTGTCACAGGTTATTTCTCCATGTAAAAACTCGTCGCAGAGCCATAAGTTAATTTGAAAATTCATGGTTGTGGTGTTGGTAATTTGGAGGTCGATATAATTGTAAGACAATGTCGCTCCACAGGCAAACGGAATCGATCGGTTGATATCCGGAAACACATCATAGCTGTGACGCCAGCGTTCGGTGATAGTCAGCGGCGTGTGAAGCGCCATCCAATAGAGTAAATTTCCTAATTGACAAAGTCCGCCGCCAATGCCTTTTGAAATCCTACCATTGTGCAATACCATACCCTCGAGATACCCTTTCGATTGCGTTGGCCTGCCGACAAGACGCCAAATTGACAATGTCTGCCCGGGATGAAGTACTGCTTTGTGTATCCTACCGATGGCGAGCCGGAGATTGGTAATTTTGTTGTGCTGCAAATACATATCGACATTCTTCAACGGTCGTAGCAGCATAGATTTATGTCGTATCAGTGAATTCTCGTACGACATTCGGTGGTCAACTTTTGCAAAAGTCCGTTCCCCAAGCCACCAATCAAGACGTCGCTTCGCAATATAGAACTCCCTGCCAACGACCTTTCTCAGGGCACTTCTAATCTGTGGCTTATCGACGTGATGGGGGAATTTCATAACCGTACTGCGTATTGCATTGTGAAATTGATAGATTGATAGTTTGTCTAAAGGGTTGTAATTTCAACAAATAAGAGGAGTTTTAATGTTGTCAATCCTCGTTGATGATGTGATGCTAAGTAGCGCTTCAATTTGGTTTTCTCTCCCATCACCGCCGCACCGGATACGCCACAAACTCCACATCATCCCCGGGAATTTTATCAAATTCCTGCGCTGCCCATTTGAGCTTGGCGGCTTCGATTATTTCTTTCGAGGTAGCCACGAAATTCCAATCAATAAACCGTTCTTCGGGGAAGGGCTCGCCGCCGAAAATGTAGATCGTGCTGCCGGGCTCGATCGTAAAAGAACATAACGTGCTCTCGCGTGCGACGAGTAACTGTTTCGGACCAAAATGATGACCGTCGCTTTCAATTCCGCCCTCCAAAATATACAACCCGCTTTCACCGAAAAGATGCTCGCCGATGGTGATTGTTTGGCGCTCGCTGCTTTTGATTTCGAGCATATATAATTTGCTGTAAACCGGAACAGGCGAACGGTAACCCATGATTTCACCGGCGATTAAGCGGAAAATGGCATTCTCGTGCTGCCATGTGGGAAGGGCGCCGGCATCCGCATGATAAAAACTTGGTTCAATGTCTTCCAATTCCTTGGGAAGCGCCACCCATATCTGTAATCCGTGGAGCATGCGCTCGGTGTGCTGCAGATGTTCCGGCGTGCGCTCCGAGTGCACAATTCCGCGTCCTGCGGTCATCCAATTCACGGCGCCCTGCTGTATCAGGGCTGACGTCCCGAGCGAGTCACGATGCATGATACTTCCTTCGAATAAATAAGTGAGCGTTGAGAGTCCGATATGCGGATGCGGCAGCACGTCAAAACTGTCGCGCGCGCTCATCTTCACCGGTCCCATGTGGTCGATGAAGATAAACGGACCCACCATGCGCTTCTCCCGAAAAGGGAGCAGGCGGCCGACCATGAATGAACCAATACTTGCTGAACGTTCTTCGATAATAAGATTGATGTTGGACATAGTTGTGTGTGTGTTGTATGATGAATAACTTGTTTGATGATTTGAAGTTATGCGCGATAAATTCTATTATAAATCCAATTATCCAGCGAATATTTACCGGCGCCGCCAAGCGCAACCGCTATATACATTGCACAATACATGAGAGGTAATTCCTGCTTGCCGAAGCCATCATTGGCATGCACAATCACCGCGGCTACGAGCATCGTGATGAGCAGGGGAATTGCTGCGAAACGGGTGGCAAGACCCAGGATCAAAAAGACCGAACAAAACACCTCAGCAAACACAGCAAGCGAGAGGGAAGCCGTGACGCCGATGCCAATTGGATCGGCAAATTTTAATGGTTCATCAGCAAAGAATTTCATCAGTTTACCGGCGCCATGCGTGAGCATGAAAGCGCCGCTCGTCACGCGAAGCAGGAGGAGAATCAGATGAATGGTGGTAGGATAAGTACCGGGATTGAGGAGGTTTTTAAGCATGATATCTATTGTGTAATTCGTTGATTATTATGAGGATAATTGCATGGAAAACTGTATTTGAAGGATGTTTTTAAAACATAGCCCACGGTTTTAACCGTGGGTTGTTTTATTCTACACGTTCCGTTGCAGGATCGGGATGCTGTCCTAAAAACTCCACCCATGCTTTCTTAATACACGGATAATTCTTGGAAGCTTCGACGGAATTCAA
>JBPOHH010000586.1:0-3335 GCA_052035765.1 Bacteroidota bacterium | reverse complement strand
GCAAGGGTAGAGTATATATTATCAACAAGAAAAATCCACGCTTCAAACAACGTCAAGGATAATTAAGGAGAAACATCGTGGCACGTATCGCTGGAATTGATTTACCAAGAAACAAACGCGGAATTATCGGGCTTACCTACATTTATGGAGTAGGACCGAATACATCTGCGAACATTTTGACAAAAGCAGGCATTGATTTTGCAAAACGTATCCAAACTTGGACAGACGAAGAAATTGCTCGCATTCGGTTAGTAATCGCTGAATATAAGGTCGAAGGTCAGCTTCGTTCGGAGATTCAGCTCAATATCAAACGCTTAATGGATATTGGTTGCTATCGTGGATTGCGCCACCGTCGTGGGCTTCCTGCTCGTGGACAGCGTACAAGAACTAATTCTCGTACTCGTAAAGGTCGTAGAAAAACAGTAGCCGGCAAGAAGAAAGCCGCATCGAAGAAATAATATTCTCTACTGTTATTTTATTGTGGTATATCATAACATTGTTTTCATACTAAAAAATATAATCAATGGCTTCTGTTAAAAAAAGAGTAAAGAAAAAAGTTGTTGCCGATGTACATGGCAAAGCATACGTTAAAGCTACATTCAACAATGTAATTGTCACGATTACTGACAGTTATGGCAACACGTTGAGTTGGTCATCTGCCGGTAGAAATGGTTTCCGCGGCTCCAAGAAGAATACTCCGTATGCTTCTCAAGTCTCAGCGGAACGCTCCGGGAAAGAAGCGTATGAAATGGGATTACGTAAGGTTGAAGTAATTGTAAAAGGTCCGGGCTCCGGGCGTGAAGCTGCCATCCGTGCGCTTGCTCATTCAGGTCTTGAAATATTGAATATTTTAGATCAAACACCGCTTCCACACAATGGTTGCCGTCCTCCAAAACGTCGGAGAGTATAATCAATGGTATTGTACGTATGTACTGTACTTTAAAACTTTAGATAAGTTTTGATTAGTTACCGATGTTGATTGCCTCTATCCCTAAGTTTAACAAAATAGAAAGATTATTATGAGTACTACTCCAATGCAAATGCCTGAAAGGGTGCACATTGATGAGTCGTCGAGTCCTTATCACGGCAAGTTTGTCCTCCAGCCTCTCGAAGAGGGCTATGGTGTGACGGTTGGTAATGCGCTTCGTCGCGTGCTCCTCTCATCCACTCCGGGTTGGGCTATTATCGGGATGAAAATAAGTTCTGTTCTTCACGAATTTCAGACAATTCCAGGCGTCCTTGAAGATGTTTCCGAGATTATTCTGAATCTTAAAGAAGTTCGGATGCGCGTTCTTGACAAAAAGCCACCCCGCATCAACTTTCGCCTCAAAGGTCCGGGCACGTGGACAGCATTAGATATCGAAAATTCCAATCCACAGATTGAAGTTATGGATCCTGATCATCATATTGCAACACTTGCAAATGATGCTGATTTCGAAGTTGAATTACGCGTTGGTCGAGGTAAAGGATATGTGCCGGCCGAAGAACAGAATCCTACCGATTATCCAATCGGAATGATTCCAATCGATGCTATCTACACACCTATTAAAAATGTCATTTATACCGTTGATCCACATCGCGTGGGTCAAAAAACGGACTACGAAAAGCTTACAATTGATATCTCTACCGATGGTACGCTTACTTCGCAAGAAGCACTCCAAGATGCTGCTCAGATTCTTCATGAGCATATATTGCTCTTCATTAATTTCGATGAAATTAAACGTGAACAGCAACAAGTCGAAGTCGTTGAAGAAGAAGCAAAAGAAGTCGAGAAAACTCGTATCCGTCGCATCCTTCTTACACCGGTTGATGAACTCGAATTATCCGTTCGCGCCCACAACTGTTTGAAAGCGGCAAATATCAAAAATCTCGCAGAGCTTGTTGCTCTCAATGAACAAGATCTCCTTAAATTCCGAAACTTCGGTCGCAAATCTCTCACAGAACTCTCAGAAGTAGTGCGTGATAATGGCTTGGTTTTTGGAATGAATGTTGAAAAATACATCAAAGACGAACCTAAAGCAATTGTCGAACCTGCTGCGTGATTAGCATCAGATAAGTAATTGATTAGACTTAATTTACAGACATCTATTTCTTGTAGTTTTTTAGGCAAACAGAAAGTGCTATGATACACAATAGAGCAGGCAGAAAACTGAAGCGTACAGCAAGTCATCGAAAAGCACTTTTGTGCAATATGGCGAGTTCGCTCTTTCAACATAAAAAAATCTCCACAACAGAAGCAAAAGCAAAAGAACTCCGTGCGTTCGCCGAGCAGTTAATTACTCGTGCAAAACACGCGCTTCAACGTGAACAACAAGGTCTCCTTCCTCAAGGACAAACCATCGATATTCACAATCGTCGCGAAGTTTATCGCTCGATTCGTAATAAAGGTGTCGTTCAGGAATTGTTTGATACGATTGCTCCGGCAGTACTCAATCGTCCGGGCGGATATACCCGTATCGTGAAATTAGGTACACGTCGTGGCGACGCCGGCCGTATCGCAATGATTGAGCTCGTTGATTTCTCAGCTTCCCGTGATGGTGTTATCCGTCTACGCCGCAAAAAAGCAGCTCCAAAACCAGCTGCAACAGTTAAACCTGCAGCCGCTCCTGTAGCAGCTCCGGTGGTAGAAGAAGCAGCTCCAATGGTAGAAGAAGTAGCTCCAATGGTAGAAGAAGTGACTCCAATCGTAGAAGCTCCGGTCGAAGTAGTAGCTGAAGTAGCTCCTGCTGTTGAAGAAGCAGCTCCGGTTGAAGTAGTAGCTGAGGCAGCTCCTGCTGCTGACGAAACTACGGCCGAAGAGCCATCCGAGCCAACGACGGACTCCGACGAATCTAAAGAAAACGCTGCGTAATATCGCATCGTCAATAGTATATGTAAAAGGCAGCTTCACTATGGAGCTGCCTTTTACTTTATTAACCTGATGTTTTATGAAACTCATCTGTACAATCGGTGATTGTAATGGTATTGGACTGGAAGTATTCTTCAAAGCATTGAAAGAAGAACCCCTATCTTCCTCGCAAGATATTTCCATTACCCTCTGCGGCAATTCCCGCACAATAATCGAATACGCCGCACAACTCGGAATAGAGGTGTGCAGCAGTAATTCGACGCTTACCGTAGAATCAACGACCATTTCAATAATGGAATGTGATACATATTCAGAAGTGCTATTTGGTGCAGCTACTATTTCAGCGGCACAATTAGCCGTTGAATCATTAGAAATGTCTATCCGACATACCATCTCCGGCGAGTTCGACGCTCTTGTTACACTCCCGATTTCGAAAGTAGCACTGAAGCAAATTGGATGGAATTTCCCCGGGCAAACAGAAATGCTC
>JBPOHH010000606.1:0-3897 GCA_052035765.1 Bacteroidota bacterium | reverse complement strand
GTGGCAGGAGTATAGACACAGCTTCCGTCATTGACGGTGGCCTGAGGATTGTAATTCTGCGCGCCCGGGTCGGTGCAACCCCTTGTCTGCGCGCTGAGTCCGGCGGCAGATAAAAAGAGACAGAATATGCACAGAATGTAGAGTATCTTCATGAAGTTGGATAGAATTCATTCGCAAAATGCGCTCGCCGGCAAGAAGAAATTATTTCGTATCCGATCGCCTGCCGGCACGACAGATACTATTTTCCCGATAGCGAACGCGTTTGGAATTTTTGAGAATGTCTTTTGTTGCTGTTATGAATTGTTCCTGCTGTTCGGAGGTTAATTCCTCTAATTTCATGCAGTAATCCGACTCACCTTCCCTGCCCCACGAGGATTTTTCTGTTCGAATCGTCACGCTGTTTTGTTCGCCGAATTGCTTGATAAACCCCATAAACTCTTCACGTGCCTTGTGGTCGATTCCGCTGCCGATACTGATAAACGATACGGTGAAGCGATAGATGCTGTCCGGCAGGGCGGTCTGCGACGGCGGGTGGCTCTCGCCGGTGTGCTCGTCTGTTTTTTTGACACTGCTGCATGCAATCAACGCGGCGATAAGTATCAGACTGCCAAGTACGTTATTCATAAATGAATTCCTTTCTGCGGAAAGCGCTGCGATGCTTTGATTCGATAGATGGATAGATTCATTTATTGTGTAATAATCACCCGCTCGGTGATGGTAGAATAAGCGGATTGAATCATCAGGTAATACACACCGCTTCCGAGGTGCGGTACGATGATTTGCGTTGTCGTACCAATTACTCCCTCAAGAGCATAGACCGGCTCACCGAGGAGATTCAGGAGGGTAATGGTCGTGCGTCCGGGAGTGGGGTTGCTGAAATTCACCGTAAATACACCGCTCGACGGCTGCGGATAAATAGGAGCTCTATCAGACAATAGACCCTCATCGACGTCCGAGGGAGTGCTGCAGCCCAACGACGTAAAGAGTCCCGGGCGGTCATTCTTGAGAGATGTCTGCATGCGGGCTGCTTGTCCTTTGGTGAACATCACCATACATCCATCGACTACATAATCCATGTAATTCATGTACATTTCGCCGTTTTCATCGGTACCGCAGACGCTGTTGGGGTCTTGCGGAAATGACGGACAGTCATAATTCGGTTCATCGCCCGGCGGTGTATCAAGCACATCATCATCTCCGCAGTCGGGCTCCAGATCTCCCCAGATATGATAGAGATCCATCCAGTGCCCGATTTCGTGGGTCGCAGTGCGTCCGAGTGCATTCGGACTCTGTGCCGTGCCCATTGTGCCGAATGAACGGTAGTCAATCACGACGCCGTCATCCTCGGGAGCAGACAAACGTTCAAAAGGAAAAGATGCATAGCCCAAAATTCCCTCTCCTCCGCCGTCGAGGTTGCATACCCATAAGTTTAAATATTTATCAGGGTTCCAATTGTCCATCCCACCTAATGCCGTTCGCTTTTCGCTGCCGATGCCGTAAAAAGCCACGGTATCGGTCATCGTACGCGTAATGCCCGAGGTCGGATTTCCGTTCGGGTCACGCTTAGCAAGGCAGAATTCAATTTTCGTATCCGTAATTGATGGCCAGAAAGGATGTGTCTTGCGCAGAGAGTCGGCGTTCCTGAGACGGTAGTCGCGATTTAATGCATCAATCTGCGATTGAATCTGTGCATCGGAGACATTCTCGAGAGTGCGGTGCCAGATGACATGGACTACGACCGGAATCGTCAGTATCTGACCCTCGGAGGGTGATGTGATATCCGCAGCAAGGCGCTGACGGGAAAGGAGTTTGTAACGTTCTATATGATTCATCAGTTCCGGCGAACGTGCTATATGACGTTCTAAATTTTTCATCGTAGCGCAGTGCTGACCATGAGCCGAAGAAATAGAAAAGCCGGTTAACAGGAGAATGTAAAATACCGGTATACATTTGAACATGAATCGTCCTCTCTTGTCTTCCTACTCATTTGGCTTTTCGGAGGCGCCCCGTTTTTATCGGTGGTATCCGGTCTCCACCATTGCCTTCTGCTTCGAAAGCATGTCGTAGTAATTATAAATTTCAAGGCAATAATACGTAATTTCCTGTGCCTGCCCAACGAGTTTTTTCGGTGTTCATACCCTCTCTTCCCGGCCGTCAGGGGCAAAATACCCGGATATTGAGTCAAAAAACACGTCAAGATTACCGGAAATCGCTGTAAATTCTCCCCAAAAACCGGACAATTTATCCAACTTTTTTAAAATCAGGATGTTTTCCCGGCTTTATTATAAAAAATACGCTAAATTGTAACCAACAAATGTGTTTTTTACATGAATCTACGAGGAAAAGGTCTATGGCAGTTGAGACAATTCAATCGAAAAACATCTTGGATCTGGTCGTTGTCCGAGATAGCAGCGTTAGCTCACGGTATAAAAATGGCGTCAAAGTTCCGATCACAACCTTCATCGAAGACTATATGAACGGACGTGTCGATGTGACCTGCGATATTCAAAAGCTCCTCCAAAATCGCACTCATTTCTTTAATTATAAATATGTTGCTCATCACCTCAAATTCCTCTTCGGACAATTTATTCCTCAGGTAACAATTCACTCCAAAAAGCAGGACGAGCGCGTCATCCGTGACCACTACGACCGTGGCAATGACTTCTTCGGGTCGTTCTTAGGCGATAGAATGATCTATACGTCGGCGTTCTTCAAGACCGGCAACGAAGACCTCGAAACTGCTCAAGACCAAAAGCTCGACCTCGTCTGCCAAAAAATGCAACTCAAAAAGGGCGAACGCCTTCTCGATATCGGCTGCGGCTGGGGTACGCTCGCCGCGCACTCAGCGAAGTACTATGGCACTGATTCTACCGGAATTACCATCGCACAAGCCGGCGCTGACTTCGCGAACGCACGCATCGAAAAATGGGGCGTCAAGCACCGCGCACGCGTCAATCGTATGGATTACCGGAGTATTCCTGCCGATAAATACGATAAAATTTCGTGCCTTGAAATGGCCGAACACGTGGGCGTGAAAAACTTTACAAAATTTATGAAGCAAATTTCCGGACTCATGAAAGATGACGGGATTTTCTATCTTCAGATCGCCGGTCTCCGTGCGGGATATCATCAGGAATCCCTTATTTGGGGCGGGTTTATGGGTGAATATATCTTCCCGGGCGCTGACGCAAGTATGCCGCTGTCATTCGTGGTCAAGCGCCTCGAAAAAGCCGGATTTGAGATTCACAGCGTGGAAAATATCGGGATTCACTACTCGCAGACGATTCAATTATGGTATCATAACTGGCAAAAAAACAAAGACTATGTGCTCGGCGCTTATGGTCAATGGTGGTTCAGATGCTGGGAAATCTTCCTCGGCTGGTCGGTCGATATCGCAAAACAAGGTAATTCAACCTGTTTCCAGATTATTTGTAATAAAAATAAGGACGAATTTACGCGCCGCCGCTGGTTCAATGCAGTGAATCTGGGCGAACGTGATCTCGTCACCGATGGCGTGCCACAACGCGGCGGTCTCGGCGAAACGGTCTAGAATGCCTCAACGGGCAATACCCTGAAAAACACAACGAAAAGATGAAGAGTATAGGCAAATGAACTCTCAAAGTAGTACGCTACTTTCAGAATCCATGCCTCTGCACTTCATCTTTTCGTTATTTTTGTACCTACTTAAACGTTAACTTACGCTCACAATAGCACACATATTATGGCTCGAATACTCATTACAGGCGGGGCAGGATTCCTTGGCTCACACCTTTGCGACCGATTTATTGCCGAGGGATACAATGTCATCTGCATGGATAATTTTATTACCGGTTCGCCGGACAATATCGCGCATCTTCTTGGACACGAACGCTTTGAATTCATTCAGCATGACGTTAC
>JBPOHH010000143.1:0-3010 GCA_052035765.1 Bacteroidota bacterium | reverse complement strand
TTACTTTTTTTTTATCGTTGTTACCTTCGAAAATGGTAATTTCGAATGTTACAACACACATTTGTCGAGCTGTGCTGAAGATAATTGGAATCATAACGACATAGCTCAGTTTTTTTTATGTTTTTTCGGAGTTTTTTATGACAAAACTTTACTCATTGACAAAGAGCGCGGTTCTTGCGGCGATTCTTTGTGTTCTTACCATCGGAAGTCTTTCCGCGCAATGGACCAAGGTCGATGCGCCGACGCCGATGACGACGTATAATTCCCTACACACACAGGTCTATCTTGATGGTGTGCTCTATATGTTTGGCGGCGCGCCCGGCTTGAGCCAGCCGACAGCCGAGGCATGGTCATTAGACACCAAGACGCCGGGAGCTCAATGGAAAGCAATAGAGTCAATGCCGACACCACGTATTAGTGCGTATGCTGCGGCGGTCAATGGTAAGATTTATATCATTGGCGGATGGTATCTCAACGGTACTGCACGTGTTGTCCCGCCGCAAGTACTTGAATACGACCCTGCAGCGAATACATATACTCCAAAAGCTGCTATGACATCGCCGTCTTATTTTATGGCGGGTGCTGTTGTTGAGAATAAAATCTTTGTGATGGGCGGAATTATCAACAATGCGTATTCCAACAGCACGCAGGTCTATGATCCTGCGACCGATAAATGGGCTGCTTCGACAGCGAGCACATTAACGTCGGGTCATGCGACTGCTTCTGCAATTGACAATGTGATTTATCTCATTGGCGGAAATACATCGGCGACGACGTATTTCAAAACAGTGCTCAAGGGTACGGTGAACGGCACGACCATTACCTGGAAGAAAATGGGTGATTTCCCGATTTTCATAGCCGGTGCTGCTTCGGGTGTAGCGAATGGAACGTTATTTGTCGCCGGTGGTGTCAATGCTGAAGGAACCAAAGCATCAGTCTATAAATATGATGCAGTAAAAGACAAATGGGCTGCGTCGTTCCAAATGCCGGTAGCATCTGACTATACAAGAAATATGGTTGGCGATGGCACTGCGCTGTATTACATCCATGGCGAAGATAATCCGGACACGTATAAGTTTGTCGAAGGTGCGCCAACAGCAATCATGTATTCCACACCGAGTGATTTAGATTATAAATTAAAGACCGGTACATCGGGTCAGAAAACAATTTCAATTTCTAACTTTGGAACGCTCCCACTCACGGTGCAGATTACAACACCTGCGGCAGACAAATGGTTGACAACTGATGCGGGCGAACTTGCGATTGATCCCGGACAGATGTATGAAGTGACCCTCTTTGCCAACTCCACAGGTATGGCTGCCGGCAAATACCTCTCAGTCGTTACTCTCACGTCAGATGATCCGAAAAATCCCAAGGTTGAAATTCCGTTGAAATTACAATTAGCCGACATTACTGCAAAACGCCTTCCGCTGCTTGAAGTATTTACGTCCTCGACCTGCGGTCCGTGCAAGCCGGGTAATGAGAGATTAAATACGGTCATTACTCCAATCGATAGAAGTAATTATACGGTGTTGAAATTCCAACAGGACTTCCCAGGTACAGGCGACCCGTATGCTACGAATGAACTCATCAACCGTCGCGGATTCTATGGTATCAACAGTATCCCGCGTATGGAAGTCGATGGCGGATGGGATGGAAATGCATCGAGCTTTACGAAGGGAATATTAGATGAAGCGACAAGTCAGGTATGTTTATTAAGCTGGCAGGCAAATTATACCGTAACCGGTAATACGGTGAAAGTAACCGCCACCCTAGACCCACTTGCCGATTATACGGATAAAGACATGAGAATGTATGTAGCGGTACTTGAGAAAAACACCGTGAAAAATGTAAAGTCTAATGGAGAAACGGAATTCGAAGATGTGGTCAAGAAAATGCTGCCGGATGAAAACGGAACACCGATTAATGAAATCATGAAAGGTATGAAAGTATCGAGAAAGTTTGAATATACGTTCCCAGGCAAGTATCGCTTGCCTGCTGACGGACAAGCTGCTAACCGAATCAAGCTCGCTACTGAACATTCCGTCGAAGATATGGAGAATCTCGAAGTCATTGTTTGGATTCAAAATGCAAGAACGAAAGAAGTCTATAACTCAGGATGGGCTACAGTAGGTGAAGCAGCTAAAATGCCGATTATCTCTACTATTCAGCCGGTGAAATTCAACAAAGTCGATAATGGCAAGACCAAATCTTTGCCTGTCGATATCGCAAATACCGGAGATGCAGATCTGATTATTACCCAGCTTGAGTTCTCCGGTGATAAAGAATTTAGCTTCCAAGGTGTGTCATTGCCATTTACCGTAAAGCCGGGCGAAAAAGTTGAGCTCATGGTTAGTTTCAGCCCGACAGCAATAAAATCATACTCAGCAGTTCTGAAAATCACATCGAACAACAGCAATAATTCAAATGAAGTGATGACAGTCAATATCAGCGGCGAAGGACAAACATTAGGCGTATTTACTCCGGCTGAAGAAGCGAAAACAGTAGTCGCCTTGAAAGTAGGACCTAATCCAGCTGCCGATAAATCTGTGTTGAGCTTTACCGTCGGTGGCACAGCGCCGCAGTATCTCGATCTCTATATCGTCAATACACTCGGCCAACGCGTCGCAGAAATCAGCTCACAGCTCCGCACACCGGGCAGCTATTCCGAAACAATTGACGTTTCTACCTTCGCAAGCGGAAGCTACAGAATTATTGCCAATACAGCGACCGAACGAGTACAACTTCCTTTCGTCGTTAATCGTTAATCCAATTTTGCCTATAAAGGCAAAGGATATTCTCCGACAGCCGAACTGCAAAGAGTTCGGCTGTTTTGTTTTGTAAATTATAATTTGTCTGCCGAAAAGTTTGCAAAGCAAGAAGGATTTCGTATTTTTGCGCCTCCAAAAGATGCGCCCGTAGCTCAGCTGGATAGAGCAACAGCCTTCTAAGCTGTGGGCCTCAAGTTCGAATCTTGACGGGCGTACACACTCTAAGCCCTTTGTAAGAA
>JBPOHH010000687.1:0-1666 GCA_052035765.1 Bacteroidota bacterium | reverse complement strand
CATCCATGACCTCGAACATAAGAATATCAAGTATATTCTCTATTCCAATTCTCACTGGGCGAATCGCATCGACGGGTTTACCAATCTTCAGCGTTTGCCGGAAATTATGAAATACATCCACGAACATTATCATCTGACCAAGACCATTGATCACAATCAAATCTGGGTTCGTAATACTCTCTTAGCACGGAATTGAGTAAAAAATGTCTAACTGCTTGATTATCCAATGAACAGCTTCTATTTGTGTACTGCTGTTTGGTGCTGTTTCTCTTCACAAATAATAGTCAATATGGAAACAAAAATCGTTTACAGAATTGAAAATCCCGAAGACAAGGACGGGATGTGGTACACAAAAGATGGTATTCTTAGAAAGAGAATACATATACTTTGTCCTGATGGAATTGCCAAAGATTTCCCGATGCCTTTTAATCCGATTCATAAAAAGGACGGACACACCTGGCAAAGTGCGGGGAAGAATGTTGAAAATATGAATCAATGGTTTACAGCATCAGATGCTATTAATCTTCACCACAATGGATTCAAGCTGTTTGAATTTGAAACAACGATGTTTCAGGAATTGGAAATGGAAGTTCTATTTTGTCGTAAAGGTATTATAAAACAAAGGGAAATTCCATTGGAAAGTATTTGGGATATTTCTTCGGTTATTGGTCAGGGTAAATAGTACAACCATGCCACACAACGAATCAACACTCGACAAAGCGATCCGCTATCTGGAGCAACAGCAGCAGATGAACGGAAATTTGCTTTTTAAAGAACCGAAGCGAACGTCACTTCACGCGCCGAATACGCACACTGCATCGGTCGATAAACGTACTGAAGCTACTGTGAAGCAAGCGCCTGACAATGGGGGAATGAGCGCGGATACAGTTCCGGTACCAGCAAAACAACCTGTAAAATCAACAACTAAACAACGATTTATCATGCCGACACGTAAAACCGCAATGTTTGAAAATTCACCTGAGTGGATGAATGCGCCGGACTTACCGGTACTTTATGAACAAATTCATACTTGTCTTAACTGTGCTCTTGGCGCGACCCGCACAAAGTTTGTCTTTGGTGTGGGCAATCCCAACGCCGATATCATGGTCATCGGCGAAGCGCCCGGTGCCGACGAAGATGCGCAGGGCGAACCATTTGTAGGAGCAGCGGGGCAATTACTCACCAAAATCCTTGCAGCTATTGGAATTACGCGGGAGGAAGTCTATATTGCCAACATCATAAAATGTCGTCCTCCTGGGAATAGACGTCCAGAAAAGAATGAAACTGAGCAGTGCGAACCGTACTTGATGAAGCAAATTGAGCTAGTGCAGCCAAAATTTATCCTTGCCGTTGGTCTGACTGCCGCAAATACGCTCTTGAAATCTGAAAATAAGATGGGAGATATCCGTGGCAAAGTAATTGATTTCCATGGAGTAACTATGATTGTGACGTATCATCCGGCTGCACTTCTCCGTAATCCAAGTTGGAAACAGGCGACCTGGGAAGATGTGCAGCTATTGCAGAAATTATATCAGGAAAGCAAAGCCGGGGCTGCTTAACGGATTTTAATATAAAGGCGCAAAGGTCGCAAGAAATCTCTGCACCTCTGCGCCTTTGCGATAAAAATTGCTCTTGCTGAAGAATGGCACGCTGATTTTTTATGATT
>JBPOHH010000543.1:0-1935 GCA_052035765.1 Bacteroidota bacterium | reverse complement strand
CGGTGAGGAGATTGGAATTGAAATCAAAAAGTATGAGATTGAATCGATGAATCTCCTTGCCTGCGATTTTAAGCGTTTTTTTCTTGAATAATGTTTGCTGCTCAACCTGAATATTACCGACATTACTTGCTTGTTGACGATTCGTATTATCAGTCGTAAACAAACGGAATTCAATTTGCTGTTCCGTCTTGGGTTGATGTTCAGTATCTTCTTCAATATTCCAAAGATACGTTGGCGGCAGACCTGTACCTTCACGGCGGAAAAGCAAACTGTCCTCGGTCATTTGCCATGCTTTGAGATCATGCCGTACAATGAGGTCACGGTGATGAAAATCAAGCTGAAATTCAATCATAGGCGGTGTCATTCTGATCTGCACATCACGGATTTCCACCGGACGGAGAATTCTCCAATCGGCTACTAATTCCACCCGACGATTCTCGGCATTCGACTGCTCGGTGTATTCTATCTGGGCAGTAATAGACGGCTTTTCCGGTAATCCCCTCGAACTCACCACCAGCCGCGCAGAATCAATTCCCCACACAGTGAGAAAATACCGCTGAATGGTGAGCGCGCGCAGATAGCCGAGCGTGTCGAGTTCGGTGCCATCGGTGCAACCGATAATCTGCATCGTGTCTTCCGGATGGTCTTTCAGGCGTTTGCCGACAATATTGAGAATATATCGGTAGGCATAAAGAGGAGTGATAGTCTGCTGTAAATTATTTTCATTAAAATACTTAGCTTCAGTTGGTGTAATCTGCTTGTATCGTCCGAGTTGTAATTCAGAGGAGTCTTTTTCAAAGAAAATATACGGTAGGAGTGGCAGTAGGGTGATCGCCTCGACTTCTTCACGCAGCACGGTAATCACCGGCTCACGGTTGCCTTTTTCATCGACGCCGACCGCTGACACCCGAGCATCAATCTGAGAAAAGAGGCAAAGAGGAACGAAAAGAGAGAGAAGCACTGAAAAGAAAGTAACGAATCGTACCATAGTAACCCGGAATTAATGTTGGAGTTGTGTCACGATAAAGCCGTCAGTATCATCCGAACGAAAAATAGGAGTTTGGTTAATCTGTAATTCTATTTTTAGTTTTTTTATACGTTTTTGGATATAATCCTGAAGCGTTGAAAGCGAAATCTGCTTGTCTTCCATCGAAGCAGCTTTCCCGTTAAGCCCTTCTAATAAAGCAGTTGTAAACACTCCATGGCGTAAATTGTCGGCTTCTCTCGCGACCTGACTCCCCAACGCTGCCGACATGAGATATACACCGGAGTTCCGAGGAAGCTGCCGGAGAATTTTTGTAGTGCCGGACTGCTCTTCCATCAGCGATGCAGACATCGCTCCGGCGTGACAGGCATCGAGTAGCAGTGCTTTTTTCTCGCATTTGAGGGCAAGAAATTTTGATTGAAGCAGATGTACGGAAAGTCCTGCACTTGCGAGAGACTGTGCATCGGCAAGAGACTCGATTTCGTGAGTTATGAGGTAGAATTCCTGTTCCTGTGGGGACGTTATCAACGTGCCATGCCCTGCAAAATAAAAAATAAATCGGTCATGTGGTTGAATTAATTGAGAGATTTCATCAAATGCCGTCATGACTGAAGCAACAGTAGCATTTTCATTGAGTAATTGCTTGATAGTAATGGTCGAGTATTCGCTTTTGGAGTAATGTTCCCTCAGTGTAGCCGACAGACTTTCCGCATCATTCTGAGCATATTTCAGATTATAGCGTTGATTCTTGTAAGTACTGATACCTACAGCGATAACATACAAATTGGGCTTGACCTCAGGACGAAAGGTCGAATAAACAGTCGTCGTATCATAGGACTCAATGCCATCGGGAGAGAAGCAGACAACACGCAGAAGGTTTTTACCCGGATACAATTGAAGAGGTATCGTGATGATTCCGCGTGGAGATACAATGTCACTACTATATTGAG
>JBPOHH010000894.1:0-6776 GCA_052035765.1 Bacteroidota bacterium | reverse complement strand
TATGATAAAGTCGTCGGCATACCGTACTATCGATGCATAGCCCTGAAGTTCTTTCTTCAGGCGTTTCTCGAACCAGAGGTCAAGCACATAATGAAGGTAAATATTTGCTAAGATTGGGCTAATGATGCCACCTTGAGGCGTTCCCATGTCGCTTGCTCTTACTATTCCCTCATCCATGATGCCTGCTTTCAAGAATCTGATTATCAGTCGGATAAAGTTCTTGTCCTTTATGCGATGTTCCAGAAACTTGACCAACCATTCATGGTCAACTGTGTCGAAAAATGATTTAATATCTGCATCAATAACATAGTTTACGGGCTTGAAGGTTATCTCCTGATGTACCTTCTTCAAAGCATCGTGGCAGCTCTTATTATTTCTAAAGCCGTAGGATGACTCTATAAAACTTGGGTCGAATATTGCCGTTAATATCGAGGATATACCTTTCTGGACTATCTTGTCCTCCGTTGACGGAATGCCCAATGTGCGCGTTCCGCCGCGGTCTTTCGGTATCTCCTTCTTACGAACAGCTTGCGGGCGGTATGACATGCTTTTCATCCGTTCTACCAATCCCTTAAGATTCGCTTCCAGCGATTCTCCGTATTCTTCTACACTCACTCCGTCTATGCCGAGTGCCTTCTTACGAGGAAGCTCGGCATAGCACGTTCCAAGGTACTCTTCATTCAGCAAGCTGGCTAGTGAGCCAAACTTGTAGCTTGGAGAGTCCTTCGAGACTTTGCTTAGCTGTATAAGTTTCGTTGCCGTATCTGATTGTGTTCTATGAGACATATACGTTTCCGTTATACAATACATACAATTGTCAGCCCCTTGGCGCTGCATCAGAATTGAATGTTTCTGCATGCATACCTCTGCTTTCACAGAGCTTGACGCTACTATGGGCTAATCCGACTTCCACTATACCGTTACGCATTCTACTCCTTTTCGGATTTGGTTGCGCTTATGCCTAATGGCAAGTATAGTGGATATCCCAAGTTCCTGATATATCCGTTTGATATCATACTGCGGACTTAGACCCCGATGATGAGTATATGTTCAAGCCAGTACAAACATATAATTGTTGCATTCCTGTGCGAAGATACAGTCTGCCATCATATAGTGGGCAATTACGGGGCTCAACACCTTCACTTGCGTTGCGGTCTGATATCTCCCTCGTCGTAGCTTCACTGTGTTTGTTACCTCACACAATGTACGATTACGGTAGCGGGTGGGTGGCTCCCTTCCCGCGAAGGATTTGCACCTTCTGAATATACCAAGCTTCGCTTGGCGCACCCTCGCGATGCCCTCGGTTTTTGGGTAAGCCCTGATAGATTGGTGTTTATACTATTTTCCCAACGCATTGATTTATAAAAATATAAGACCTGACAGATTGAAGAAAATCTGTCAGGTCTTTTTTTTGCCACCAATCATCCAGCTGAAGCCGGACGCTAGTCAACGGATGTGTTATGCGCAATTTCATTCCTCTGGACGCTAGTCAACGGACATGCAGCGCGCCATTTCATTCCGATGAAATAAGCTCCCCCCTGACTAGACTCCAGCTTCAGCTGGAGGGAAAATAATGTATCCCAAAACCACCCCAACAAACAATCCTAAGCACCCATAATCCATAGCTCAAGATGAATTTCACGGGCTATTGTATTTTTTTTGCGTCTATGGGTGTTTTTCTATAGATATTCTTTGGTTAGTTTCTTGCAATACCGTAAGTTACACCCAACCACACCGGTTCTTTCACAAAAACTCCTGTGGTATGGTAATCTTAAACGCTGAAATTCAACGCCGGGCACACCGGCAGTACTATCTTTTCCGGAGAGTGAATGACAAAACTTTACAGCATGTCCGTGCATTCCGCGCCTGATACTCCAACCCAACTCAACATCTCCGCCCAAGACCTCTACACAGGTGTCTTTGTCTATTCTATTACCGTCAACGGTAAAGTCATTG
The DNA here is from genome assembly GCA_052035765.1 of Bacteroidota bacterium. Taxonomy (GTDB): domain Bacteria; phylum Bacteroidota; class Ignavibacteria; order Kapaibacteriales; family UBA961; genus JADJXV01. The sequence goes on along the minus strand of JBPOHH010000894.1, from coordinate 4,820 downwards.
TATCTAAAAGATTCATTATAATCAAATAAGAGAACTATTATGAAAACGCTCTTTACAGCACTATCGCTCGTTGCTTTACTCTTCGGATACTCCGAATCATCGGCTATGCAGAATGACTTTACTCTCAAGATGGATAGAGATACCATCAGTATTACCGCAGGTGAAACGGCAACTTTTAATCTCAATGTAGCAATTGAGAATGGATTTGATGCTTCCATATTTCTAACGCTTACTACCGGACAATTGCAGATAGATAGAGGCGAAGTTTCATTATCGACCAACCTTCTGAACAGCCCCTACACAGGCGCAAAGCTCACCGTCAAAACTATAGCCTACTTTACGAAAAGCGGAATGTATGAATTTCAAATTACAGGGACAAACGGATTGCTGAAGTCTTCAGCAAAATGCTACCTTCGTGTTACTCCTGTACCTCGATCTAGTTGGCGAATTATGCCGCTTACAAAGCTTATGGTATATCCCCGTCCAGAATTTATAATACAAGATGAACAAGGAAATTATTGGCATAATCTCCAAGGTATTCATAAGGAAAATAGTGATACCCCATTAGAAAAATGGGGTCAGACAGTATCAAATCAGTATAGTTTTTCATGGTTCCCGCCGGTAATTGACTACAAGCGTGATAAGCTTTGGTTGTTTGCAGCAGCAGGAGCCGTCTCATTTTCTAAGCTCGATGGAACATATCAAACAGCCTATCCCATCCTTTCCAATAGAGTTACTGCTTACGCTGTAGATACAATAAACGATATTGCTTGGGTTGGTACTACAACAGGTCTTGCTCGTTTAGTAGGAAACGAGTTGACAATTTTTGACTTATCAAATTCAAAACTTGATAAAGAAGTAATAACGAGTATTGTTTTATCCGGTTCTATTGTATGGATTGGCACTACGAATGGTTTAGTAAAATATGATGGAATTGAATGGACTAGATTCACTCCTCAAAATTCGCTAATGCCTGCCCGATTATCAAGGGTTATGGCTGTTGAGTCAGATGGAAGTGTATGGGTGGGATTGAGCAAAGATTCAAGTATTTCCTTAGATAATTGGATTCACTATGAACCAAGTACGATGATAGGGCTTGCTAAATTTGACGGCTCAAATTGGATGCTTTATGACAGTAAAAACAGCCCGATGCACAAAAGTAATTATATAAATGCTGTTACAATAGACAGAAAAGGGAATAAATGGGTGGCGACAGCATCTCACCTAAGAGCCAATGAAGAAGGAATCGATGTTATTTATGGCGGTGCAGGATTATTGAAATTTGATAATATAAATTGGACTGCTTATACAAGTGAAAATGCGCCGCTTCCTGGTAATAAAATTAATTGGGTAAGAGTAGATAATAATGATAATGTTTGGTTTCATCAGTTTCAAGATGTATATGTAGATGGTTTCTGGGGCGTCTTCAACGAAAACGGTCTCCCACCCTTCCTCGCACCTCCGACAGGAGTCGAAGAACAGCCCGAAACCACGGACGGTATCACAATCTACCCCAATCCCACCAACACAAGTTTCACCATCAGCGGCGCAGAGAATATCCTTTCCGTCAAACTCATGAATAGCTTGGGGATGGAGATTAGTCGTACGTCTTCAGTCGTAAGTGGTACGTCATTGGTCGTAAGTGATTCGGTGGAGGTGGATGTGGCGGACTTGGTGAGTGGTGTCTATTTTGTGCAGTTGCGCACTTCTGCCGGGATGATTACGAAGTCGATTGTGGTACAGTAGTAACTATATTATGCAATTGAATTATACATAAGGAACTATCATGAATATTGTTTTCTCCGTTGTGTTGCTTGGGGCTCTGCTCTTTGGCTTTGCCGGCATTACCGCCAAACAAAATAACTTCACGCTCAAGCCCGACCGAGATACGATTAGTATTAATGTCGGTGAAACTGCTGTATGTACCATCAATATTTCTGTCGTTAATGGATTTGATGCGTCAATATTCCTTGAGTTGAATGAAGGTTTTCCTCGGATGCAAAGCAGTACAACAGCGCTCACCAATTCAATTATCAACGCGCCTTATACGGGAGTGAAATTTACGGTGACGACCTCCAAAATCTTTACGCAAGGTGGAGTATATCCATTCCACATCACCGGTACAAATGATGAATCATTCCCATCGACTGCTACGTGCTATGTCCGTGTTATTCCTGACGCTCGCTCTCAGTGGCGATTTATAAAAAATGCAGATCCCTTAGTCAATCGTATTCCTAGATTTATTTTTCAAGATGAAGAAGGATTTTATTGGTATCAAACTCAAAAGCAAGATAAAGATACTCCTTTCGAACAATGGGGTTACGGTAGGGATCCAAGCTATGGAGAATCGTATATCCGTCCGGTAATTGATCAGAAGAATAATAAAGTTTGGTTAGCAACTCCATCGAATGGTGTCTATCGCTATACGGTTGAGGGTACGAATAAAACAATCTATAATACATCGAATTCTTCCCTTCCGGATAACAGAGTATTCGCATTGGCAATGGATAGTTTGAAGGGTGATATATGGGCCGGAACGAAAAAGGGACTAGCCCGTTTTGAAGGCACCGATTGGGTCGTGCTTAATGCAGGCAATACGAATTCAGTAATGGGAAATGAGATTATTTCTAGTATTGTCTGCTCTGATTCTATACTGTGGATAGGTAGTTCAAAAGGTCTCGTGAAATATGACGGCAAAGAATGGAAACGCTTCACGCCTGAAAATTCCGGAATGCCGGCTCCCTTCGCTCGCGTATTTGCGGTAGAAACGAACGGTGATGTATGGGTTGGGCTCAGTAAAGATACTATATATAGTGATATTGGAGAAAACTGGACTATGATTGGCGTAGCAAAATTTGATGGTACAACGTGGACACTTTTCGACCATACAAATTGCCCATTAGGTGTAAGAAATATTGTTAATTCTGTTGTAATTGACAAGAAAGGGAATAAATGGATTTCTACGTGCGGTCACCAAAATCCCTATGGCACTGCAGTAGGAATCCTGAAATTTGATAATACAATATGGAAAACATTCACTACTGAAAATTCTCCTCTCCCGAGCGATGAAATTAATTGGGTGGGTGTGGACAATGACGACAATGTGTGGTTTCACCAACTCATTTCTAACCATGGTGTTTCTGGCTTCTGGGGTATCTTCAACGAAAACGGACTCCCACCATTCTTCGCACCACCAACCGGTGTCGAAGAACTGCCCGAATCCACCGATGGCATCACAATCTACCCCAATCCCACCAATACAAGCTTCACCATCAGCGGCGCAGAGAATGCCACATCAGTGAAACTCATGAATAGCTTGGGGATGGAGATTAGTCGTACGTCATTAGTCGTAAGTGGTAAGTCATTAGTCGTAAGTGGTAAGTCTTCAGTCGTAAGTGGTAAGTCTTCAGTCGTAAGTGGTACGGTGGAGGTGGATGTGGCGGACTTGGTGAGTGGAATTTACTTTGTGCAGCTTCTCACGGCTACGGGGATGATTACCAAGGCGATAGTGGTGAGTAGGTGAGTCTGGAAGTCTTGAGTCGGTAAGTTGGTAAGTCGGTAAGTCCGTAAGTTGGTAAGTTGGTAAGTCGGTAAGTTGGTAAGTTGGTAAGTCGGTAAGTTGGTAAGTCGGTAAGTCGGTAAGTCCGTAAGTCGGTAAGTTGGTAAGTCCGTAAGTCCTTAAGTCCGTAAGTCTTAAGTCCGTAAGTTGGTGATTACGGACAATTACATCTACGCATTGATTTGCAAAACGATAAGACCTGATCGGTTGAAGAAAACCGGTCAGGTCTTGTTTTTTGTCCTCCCGAGCCCCTCGTTTCTTAACGAGCGGCTCGGTGTACACATATAGGCGACAACGCCCTCGGACGGATAAGCCGAGCCGCCCTAGCGAAGATGCGAGGGGCTCGGCAGAGTGACAATTCCTACCTCACCACCTCCACCGCTACCGTCCGCCGCGCCGCACCCGCCGTGAGCGTCAGGAAATACCGTCCATTCGGAAGATCGGCGCCTGTGATTGTACTGCTATAGGTGCCCGGTGCGCGCTGCCCCTGATAGATTGCGCGCACTTCCCTGCCACGTTCGTCATAGAGTCGGAGCGTGACAAATGCCGCTATTTCAAGGGAATACTCTGCTGTAGCTGTTGTACTCAGTGGATTCGGATACGCGCGAATCGTAAGCGCTGATTGCGTTGCTTCATTCACGGAAGAGGTTCCGGTCGTGAAATTCCACCGCGTCGAATACGTGCCTTCGCCCTGCGCGCTGATGGCACTCACCCGCCAATAATATTTTTTCGAGAGCTCAAGACCGCTCGTCTGCACCGTGGGTTCGGTGACGGTCTTGTCAATCGTCAGCGTCGAGAAGCTGATATTCGGTGAAAGCTGTACATGATAGGAAGTAGCGCCGGGCACAGCATTCCACACGAGCGGGATGACCAGCGACTGCCCCGTCGCGCCGGTCGCAGGCGCCGTAAGCACCGGCGCAGCAATTGCCGTTGTGAACTTCCGCACCTCCGAATACACACTCGCTCCGCCGGAATTAAACCCTCGCACACGCCAGTAATAGGTCTTTATTCCTTGCTCTAAGTTATTGATATCATACTGTGTTACTTTCAGAGCGTTCTGTTCGGCAAAAACGCTAATGAAGTCCTCGGACTTCGACACCTGCAACTGATAATACACCGCACCCGCCACCGGCTGCCACGAAAATGTCTGCGTCGGGAGGATATTCACCGAATCTTTCGCCGGTGACACAAGCAGCGGCGCAGCGGGCACTGCCGGTGGTGCGGTCACACTCGCACTGAAAATTCCATTGCCATGCGTGGC
>JBPOHH010000359.1:0-2717 GCA_052035765.1 Bacteroidota bacterium | reverse complement strand
ATTATGGTTCAATTCTCCAACCGCAACTCTTTCACACACCGCTCGCGATTGGTTTTGCCTGGGTAGGAATGCTCCTTTCATCAGCGGCAATGACGGAGAGAACACTCCGCGAGCGCAGAGTGCATCCGCTTATACAATCAGGACTTATAGCTCTCTTTATGGTAATTTTCGATTTTGCCATGGAACCAGCCGCCGTCAAGCTTGGCTATTGGCAATGGTCGGGCGGGGTGATTCCTTTGCAGAATTACGCTGCATGGTTCGGCATAAGTTATGTCTTTGCGTACGTTGGTTTGCGTTCATCGGCCTTGCCTGTTCGATTCCCGTCGGTGGCTATTCATGCATATTTCGGGCAATTACTCTATTTTATTCTCATCTATTTTTCGCATCAAACGCCATGAAACGACGTGATTTACAGGGAATAGTCATCGCGGTCGGCATCCTTACATTGTGGGGAATTTCGCTGGGCGTGCTCTTACGGACGGATGTTTCGGCAATGCCGCTGTTGATACCGGTAGGTATCCTCGTGCAGACTTTTCTCTACACCGGACTCTTCATCACGGCGCATGATGCGATGCACGGAACGATCGCGCCGTCGCTGCGATGGGTGAATGTCTATGCCGGCAGAGTATGCGCGTTTCTCTTTGCGCTGTTTTCGTTTCGGGCGCTCCAAGCGAAGCATTGGGAACACCACGGCGCTCCCGCGAGCGAGCATGACCCTGACTTTCATGACGGCGCGCATCCGCAGTTTTGGTCATGGTATCTGCACTTTATGCGGGAATATCTGTCATGGAAGCAGCTCGTGGGAATGGCGATAGTGTTTAATCTTCTCCATCACGGAGCAGGTGTTGGGATTGTTAATTTGTTGTGTTTTTGGGTACTTCCTTCACTTGCTAGTACCGTGCAGCTCTTCTATTTCGGCACGTATCTGCCGCACAGAGCGCAGCAGAGCAACTACCGAGACCGTCACCGCGCACGCAGCAACGACTATCCGGTGTGGCTGTCATTTTTGACATGTTATCATTTCGGGTATCATTGGGAACATCATGAATTCCCGCATCTTCCGTGGTGGAAGCTGCCTTCGGCGAGAAGGGATGTGGGGAAGTGAAGTTTTTGGCGTAAGACGAAAAAGGATTGGATCAAAACTTCTAACGCTTATGGTGGTGCATTTTCTCACATAAATTTGTCTATTTTTGCATGAGATTCATACAAAATGATTGAAGCAAATACGCTTATAATTATCAGGAGTACCTACAATTATGCAACAACTTATTTTTAAAAAAGAGATCGAGCAGTCCAAGATGGATGCTCTCCTCTATTTCTTAAAGTCTTGGAATATCGAAGCAGAGCTTATGATAAGTCCATCAATACCCAAAGAAGAACACGAATTTTCTCTCGCAGCCGGTATGTGGGAAGATTACAATATCAATGCAGACACCCTTCGAACTAATGCCTGGACGAGAAATCGATGATACTATGTGATACGAATATTTTGATTGAAGTGTACAAGGGCTCCGTTGATATCATCCAATTCTACAGCAATATCTCACCGTGAATACTTCGCAATAATCTCACGACAAAGCTCTCGGAACTCACTGCCATAGCTACCTTCCGCATGCAATATCGCTGCCTTTTTAGAATCCAACGCCATCTCATCCCACAAATGAAATTGACTTGCTGACGGTAAATGATCTGTCTCGGATTCGAAGCAAACGAGTGATACTGCAATTTCAGATTCTCGCCCTTCAAGCGTAATTATCATTTCAAACATAGCTCGCAAAGCACCAATGAAGTCAAGCGTTCCATTGAGATAACGCTGCGCATTCTCACACAGTTCTATAGTACTATTTTCTATGTATTCTTCGTGTGTCATCGTAATAGTAATAAGTTTATCTGTGTGAATTGAATAATCATGTACATAATAGCAAAATACTGATTCCACCTATAAAAAAAAAGCCCTCTATGTATCTACACCATAGAGGGCTTTTTAATTTCTAAACCATTATTACATCAACGGGCTACGACGAATTGTCCTCGTGCTACCAATGTACCGCGTTCGCTGGTCACGGCATAGGAATAAACGCCTGATGGTAAGTGCGCGGTCGAGATGCGGGCGGTGGACTCTCCTGCCGGAACCGAACCGCATGCTTTGCCTTGTGCATCGACGATATTCACGGTGCCGGACTGGAAATCTGCCGGTGCGGTAAAGGTGAGCAGTGTCATATCTTGAGCGGGATTGGGCGTAGCGGATGTTTTGCTTGCATTGGGATAATCGACTTCGACGGAGCTGACTTCACCAATTTGAACAGTAATCGTAACGACAGCTTCGTCTAATTCATTGTCTTCGTTATAGAAGCGGTAGCGGATGACGCTTTTGCCATCGACGGTACCGATAATGTTAATACCATTTTTATCATAAACTTTGGGGTTGATATAGGAATGAAAAACACCTGTTGACTCGTCGGGAGCAAGAGTAATTGGCGATTCATCAGAAAGTGGAGAATGGTATATTGTAGAGTCGTAACACTTAATCCAACAAAAATAAACATCGTGCCCTTTGGTAAGAGAAACATTTTCGCGAAGCACATGCACTTTCACGGGTTGCGTAGAGATGTTTTTAACGATTACCTGAACATCAGAGGTCACTTTGGTCTCCTCCTTTTTGATCATATTTACTTCACCGACAATTTGCAAGCTTTGAGCTGAAAGAGAATCGAACA
>JBPOHH010000680.1:0-2968 GCA_052035765.1 Bacteroidota bacterium | reverse complement strand
CAGTGTAGAACTCGGAAATTTCTTGTTAAGGGATGGCATTTGCATATACATCATACCGATACTTCGCAAAGGATACTGTATACCTTTATAATAATAGGTCAGGATATGCTCTACACTGCCATTGTCGTCAAAATCATTACAGTACATTTCAATTGGAAATTCAGGGGTAGCTTTATAGCGGGAATTCAATCCTAAATTCCCGGCAACATAGTCGATATCGCCGTCATTGTCAAAATCACCGGCATTGAGACTATTCCACCAACCGAATGCGCTATCAAGCCCACTACCGGCTGTAGCCTCACGAAAAGTACCGTTATTATTTTGAAAAATCCGTGGTGTCATCCATTCCCCGACGAGGATAATATCGAGCATACCATCGTTGTTGTAGTCAGACCAAAGTGCGGACGTGACCATTCCGGGATTTTTTAACTCATTACAGAACTGTTCGGTCACATCAATAAATGTCCCATGTTCATTGAGAAGCAAATAGCTGCGTGGTTTATCGGGATATTTACCAGGGGTATTCCTACCGGCGACGAACAGATCGAGGTCTCCGTCACCGTCCATGTCGCCTGCTGTGACGGACGATGTACTCGAGAGCATTTCGGGGAGCTGCCCTTTGCTAAACTGGCCCTTACCGTCATTGATATACAATCGGTCATTAAGCAGCTTTGGTGTTTCGATAGATTCTTCGTTACCTCCGCTTGCTACATAGAGGTCGATATCTCCATCACTGTCAGCGTCAAAGAAGAGTGCTCCTTGATCCTCGCACATGGAGTCCGGGGCAAAGACAGGTTGAGGTGACTTCACCAATCGACCGTCCGACTGCTGCAAAAAGAGACTTGAGATTATTCCCTGAGGACCACCTATAAATACGTCTTTTAAGCCATCGCTATTTATATCGCCGGTCGCCATGCCGGGACCGAAAGTAGATAATTTGCTTGGCAAGAGACGTTCCTGGAAAAAGTCGTCATAGATATTTTCACTATGATTAAATTTTAGACTCTTTTCCGGTGCAACTGATGTAAGGATAGTCGGTACCACCGGCGGAATACTTTTCTCTACCGGTACAGCGTCCTCTTCTTTGAGGACAAGACGTTGATTAGACTTAATGTTCTTTACGGTCTGCTGCAAGCCGCTGAGCCACGTAATGGTGAGCTCATCTATTTGCTTTTGTTTTCCAAGTCCGAAATGAATCACCGCATCGACACTCGATGCGAATCCCCGGGTTCGGTTGAGCTCCTGCACCTGCCGTGATTCCTTTGTTTTAATTTCAATTTTTGCACCGAGACCTTCGGTATTCATTCCCTTGCCTGATAATTTCACTTGCAGAAAATTCCCAAGACCTTTTTCACGGGAAGTATTTCGATAAACTACAGCCATCGTATCAATATTATTGAGCACCATATCTAAGTCACCGTCATTATCCAGGTCAACATAAGCTGCGGCTACAGTATTATTATAGGGTGGTGTAAAGCCCCACTCTTCACTTGCATTTTCAAATTCTAAACCACCATTATTTCGAAAGAGAAAATTATTAATCCGCGTGCGGGGCAATTTCCGAAAATACTGATCCAAGTCTAAATTTTTCCCGAGCATACGATCCGAACCAGGCGTCGTATCAGACATTTTTTTGGCTAAATCATGCAGTCCCATTTTATCTAATACTTCAGGATTAGCTGCAAAACGAATCGCATCGCGGTCCATGATATCATATTTTATTCCATTGGACACGAAGATATCTTTGAGCCCATCGTTATTAAAGTCTGCCATGAGAGGCGTCCAGCTCCAGTCGGTCATTGCCACGCCCGTCATGTAGCCGATATCGCTGAACGTACCGTCTCCGCGATTGATTTGCAGGGAATTCTTCAGCATTTGCGTGGAGTCATGGAGTGTACTAAAGAGCGATACCGTCTCAAATTGGGTATTTCTGCGCTGATGATCTGCCGGCAACATATCGACCGAGAGAAAATCCATGAGCCCGTCATTATTTACATCGCCGGCATCACTTCCCATACTAAAGTAACTCGTGTGGCGGGTGGCAGTCTTGGTAACATTTCTAAACGTGCCATCGCCATTGTTGTAATAGAGATAATCCGGAGCTTCGAAATCATTGGCAACATACAAGTCGAGCCAGCCATCATTATTAAAGTCAGCAACCGATGCACTCAGACCGAACCCTCTGTGCTTGATGCCTATTTGTGAACCGACTTCAGTAAAGGTTTTATTTCCGTTGTTTTTATAAAATTTACTCGGCTCTCCTCTGCTCTCGTAGTCAACTTCAGACTGACCATTCACCACCAGATACATATCGAGGTCGCCGTCTTTATCATAGTCAAAGAACGTAGCCTGAATGCTATTTCCCACAAAATCAAGACCATACTCTTTTGCCTTATCGGTAAATGTACCATTACCATTATTGATATACAGTCGGTTGGGCGTAAAATTATACTCCGACACGTAGATATCAAGGTCACCATCACCATCGATATCGACCATCGTCGAGCCGAAGGAAGCAGAGGCAGAATCTCCGAGCCCTGTTGTGTTCGGTGCCTCTTCAAATTTTAAATTTCCTTTGTTGATGAAGAGCTTATTATTATCCATAAATCGCGTGAGATAGACATCAGCAAGGCCGTCATTATTTACGTCACCTACCGACACTCCTCCAGCTGCGATGGTAAAAAGCTGACTCTCTTTTTTAAGTGCTTTGCCGCCGGGCACAAAATTATCAAACCGCAGATTGGTTTCCTCTTCTCCTAACAGCTGGAAGATACCCTCGCTCTTTGTCGATATTCGGGACTCGACCGGTAGCTTATGCTTGGTCTTGTCGTTTTTGAGATCGGTCTTCTTCGGTTTATCATTTTTAACCTGTGATCCGGATTTAGATTGTTGCATCGCAGCCGCCCGAAGGGTGAACGCAATATCCCGAGCAAGAAAAACGCACAGAAAGATGAGGAATATAATTCGT
>JBPOHH010000620.1:0-6912 GCA_052035765.1 Bacteroidota bacterium | reverse complement strand
CCGGTAAATTCCGGCTGCCGGTATGAATGGGACTTCGGCGATGGCACCACATCCAATGAGCGACTGCCGAAGCATGTATATGGAAAAGCAGGGAAATATACCGTTACTTTGCGAACGTATTGTCCACCCGAAATCGGAGTCGATTCGACGGTCGAAGTGCTCGAAAAGGCAGCGTATATTACCGTTACCGATACAGTAACAAGTGTCGAAGGTCAAGTGGAAATTGCACATCAATCTCATCTGTCAATTACACCCAATCCACTAGTCCATCAAGGACTTATCACGGTAAATTTCCCGCAACCCGAGCAGTATAGCCTTCGAATAATTACACTGCTCGGTCAGGAAATACTTCTTGCTGAGGACGCGCTGAGTTCGCACGAAGAGTATACAATCCCACAGCTACCGCGTGGAGTGTACTCTTGCCAGCTTCGCTTTGGAAATGGTGAAATAATATACAAACCGTTTGTTGTACGTGAATAACGAAGTAACTAGTACATTCATAGTATGTTGAATTATCGTGAGTAAGGAATGCTCTCCTCCGTTTTTACCCCGCTTGGCAAAACATTCTTAAAAAATAAATTTCAGATTATCCTAGCACTTGGCTATTTGATTTTCTGGATATACTACGCGATAAATCCTATTTGGCGGCCTCAGTGGTGGCTGGATAATTATCTTGTCTTTGCCATCGTTGCAGTCATAATTGCTACCTACCGCAAGTATCCGCTTTCTGACGCTTCCTACCTACTGCTCACCATTTTCATGTGTTTTCATGCTGTTGGCGCGCATGACAGTTACTCCAATGTCGGACTCGGCTTTTGGATGTCGAAGACCTTTGGCTTTGCGCGTCCGAATGTGTATGATCGGTTGGTTCATTTTCTGTTTGGAGTAGTGTTCGGATATATTTTCCATGATTTGCTGCGTCGGTATTCGAGTTTTCGTTCGGTGTGGTGGTATGTACTGCCTGTGGAGTTCATCATCTCCTATAGTGCGTTGTATGAAATTATCGAAGCGGCAACGGCGTGGTCGTTGCCACCCGAACAGTACGATCCGTTCGTTGGATTACAAGGAGATATATGGGACGGTTACCGCGATATGTCGTGCGCAGGTATCGGGGCAGTGATTTCTGTTGTAATTTTGCTGTTCGTAGCATGGAAAAAGGGGATGCTTGCTGCGCAAATTCCCGGAAAAAATCAACAACCTTCTTGAAAAATATGAAAATAATTGCATTGCTGCTTTCGGTATTGGTATGTGTTGGTGTGGTTTCGTGTTCAACAGAACCTGAGGGAACAGTCGAAATTACCGACACACTTATTGGAACGGGAGCTGAAGCAACGAGAGGCAAGTATATTACGGTGCATTATGTTGGTACATTAACCAACGGCACGAAATTCGACTCTTCTCGCGATCGATTTCAGCCATTAAGCTTCACGCTTGGAGCCGGTGAAATGATACAGGGATGGGAAAAAGGTATTCCGGGGATGAAGGTTGGTGGTAAGCGCAAGCTCGTAATTCCACCATCACTTGGCTACGGGAGTGTGGCCCGGCCCGGCATTCCTGCCAATTCGACGCTCATTTTTGATGTTGAACTTTTAAGTGTAAAATAATTACGGAATATTCTTTATATGTCATTCTCAATTCTCCTTGCCGAACCGGAATCTGTTCAGAATTTATACCCATTTTCATTGCTTCATTGCGCCTGGGAAGTGCGGTGCGGTGCGCTGAAATTATACGAAAAATTCGAAAAGCGATTCCCTGAAAACCCTTTGTATTTTATAGGTCGTGGGGCGCATTTGCAGTCGTTTATATCCCGTACTCTTCCTGAAACACAAGAATACCCGACCGGGAATCTGCTTGTCGTCAATGCCACGCTCATACTTACGTCGGGAATAGTGCGGATACTTGAGTCGAAATTGCAATCTAAGCCTGATATTCCAAGGATATTTACGGCAAATGACATACCATTTGCATATTATATTCCGTCGAGTGAAGTTCCTTTCCAACCCCGATCATGTTTTTTTGAAGGGTTCGAACAGCATCCAACACTCACCTCAGCCAAATCGTATGAAGTTGAGGCGAATTTTGTGGCATATCTGTGGGATGCAATCGAGTATAACGGAATGGCAATTCAGGAAGATGCGCAATTATTTTCTGAATATGAGCCGCTTCAAAGCAGTCCGCAGGCAGGTGTGTATGTCGAGAATCCGGACGGTGTTCTTGCAGCCGAGAACTCGTCGATATCGCCGGGCGTGGTGCTCGATGCTACCGATGGACCAATTATTCTTGGCAAGAATGTGCGAATAATGGCGCAAGCGACTATCGTCGGACCATGTGCAATCGGCGATAATTCAATTGTTAAAATTGGTGCTAAGATCTATCAAAACTCGACCATCGGCCCATCATGCAAAGTAGGCGGAGAAGTCGATAACTCCATTCTCCATGCGTATTCGAATAAGCAGCACGACGGCTTTCTCGGGCATTCGTATCTTGGAGAATGGGTGAATCTCGGCGCAGATACCAATACTTCAGATCTTAAAAATACGTACGGCGATATTTCTGTTCAACTCAATGGAAATAAAGTAGATACCGGTAAAATACTACTGGGACTCTTGTGCGGTGACCACACCAAATGCGGGATAAATACAATGTTCACCGCAGGCACCGTAGCAGGGATTTTTGCCAATATTTACGGTGCAGAATATCAGCCGGCAGAGATCGATTCATTTACCTGGGGGACTACCGCTCGGTATGAACAGGAAAAAGCGTTTGACGTAGCCCGAATCGTGATGCAGCGACGTAATTGCACGCCGACAGACGAAGAAATCGAACTCTGGAAAACAGTATATCGGTCAGTTTCCTGAAATTTCGTAAATTGCAAATTAACTTAGTACAATCTCAATATTCAATTATTCCTCAAGGTGTTATCTCATGAAAAAAAATACGATTTGGTTGTCGGTAGCCTGCCTTCTGTCAGCTTCGCTTCAGCTTGGCTCGGCAAGCGAAGCGCCGAAAATACCGACTCATACTCCGGCAAAGGGTGCCGGCAGTACGCTGCAAACAGCTCCTACCTACAAAAGCGCTTCCATTCCTAAAACACTTCTTCCGACGGCTTCAGGTCAATCCGTGATGTTTCCTCAGCCTGCTGCACACCCGCCGGTGATGGTCAAGCCGGTACTTGTACAGCAGGAATCCACACCATCCGGTACCTCAAGAAAGTCGGGCAAGACACTTGCTCCGACACTGACGAAGTATTCGCATGGCGATCCGACTCCGGAAGAACAGTTAATTCTCGAGTATATCAATCGTGCCCGTGCGAATCCAAAAGAAGAAGGACTGCGCATTGCGAATACCAAAGATGCCGATTTATTACAGGCATTCAGCTATTGGAAAGTGAATTTGACGAAACTCAAAAATGACTTTGCAAGCTATCCGGTGCAGCCGCCGCTTGCATTCAATGAAAAGATTATCAAAGCTGCTCGCGAACACTCAGATTGGATGGTTGAGACCGGTATTCAAGATCATACAGGCCGCAATGGCAGTTCGCCATTCGACAGAATGAATGCAGCCGGATACACAGGATGGAATAGTGCCGGAGAGAATATCTTCAAAGATGCATCAAGCCCTTGGTACGGTCATGCAGGTTTTCAGGTGGATTGGGGTCCGGTCAATGAAATCGAACTCGGTCACCGTAAAAATTGCATGAATTTCGAAGGAAGTGTCTTTAAAGAAATCGGAATCGGTATTACAAAGCATTCCGGCAAAATGGCAATTACCGAAGATTTTGGTAACCGTGGAATTTCGTTTATTTGCGGTGTTGTCTATAAAGATAACAACAACAACGGATTCTATGACATTGGCGAAGGTCTCTCCGGTGTCACGATTACTCCTTCAAAAGGGAGTAACTATGCCGTGACTTCGACTTCAGGCGGCTATGCAATTCCAATTGATAATGGTGTGTCGGGTTCGGTAACCGTCGAAGCAAAAGGCGGAGCACTTGGCTCAACTGTTGTAAAAAATGCTGTACTTTCGGGTCAGAATGTGAAAATCGACTTTACATCTCCACTTCCGGGTCAGGTATCACTTGAATATCCCGGCTTGTCGGACATCTTATCGCAAAAAGCTGTTACCTTTAAATGGTTCAAGAGCCCTGGTAATGTATCGGCATATTGGTTTGAGCTAGCTGACAATGAAAATTTTGACAATCCAATTGTCACGAATCAAGCTTTGACCGATACCTCAATCAGCGTTCCTAATCTCAAAAACGGTACTATGTACTACTGGCATGTCAAGGCGCAAACCGGTGCCGGTTGGGGAGATTTCTCATTTACCAATGACTTCTCGATAGCCATTATACCGGGACAAGTAGAGTATACTTCTGAGAATACAACCACGATTACGAATGATACATATACCATTTCGTGGAAAAAAGGCGACTCCACCATCACTCGGTATTTGGTGCAGCTCGCTGTCAATCAAGATGTATTTATTCCTGAATTTATGTCTGTTGACGACTCATCGGTTACCGAAACGACGTCCTATACGTTCAGAAATCTCGAGTTCGACAGTGTCTATTATTATCGTGTCGCACAGATGAATGATGCTTTATGGGGAGAATTCTCTGAAGTAAGACAAATCAGTCG
Source organism: Bacteroidota bacterium (assembly GCA_052035765.1). Taxonomy (GTDB): domain Bacteria; phylum Bacteroidota; class Ignavibacteria; order Kapaibacteriales; family UBA961; genus JADJXV01. The sequence goes on along the minus strand of JBPOHH010000620.1, from coordinate 2,275 downwards.
CCTCCTTTTACCGGATAAAGGTCAGCAGGCATATCCTGTAGATGGATACAAAACAAAGAACCCCGGCGTTCGCTTCGGATGGATGAGATATACCGATGCTGATAACTATTGGTTGGAAATAGCCAGTGATTCAACAATGAAGAAATTTGTGTATCAAGATACTGCAATTAAAAATACCGACACTTCGAGACTCATCTCTGTGCTTCAACGTGGCAACACCTACTATTGGAGAGTAAAGGCAAGCAATTTCAACGGTTGGGGCGAATTCAGCGAAATTCGTTCGCTTACCATTGAGCAAGCCGGCGGCGCTGAGGAAGAGTATATGGCAAAAGCAATCAACCTGAGTGCTTCGCCGAATCCAACCTCCGGCGATGTGGCAATATCCTTCGAATTGCCGTCTCCGCAAGCAGCTACGCTCAACATTCTCAACCCGCTCGGACAGACAATTGCGACACTGAACGATGGCATCCTCAGCGGCAAGCAAGTCTTTGTCTGGAATTCCGACAATAATGCGCAAGGCGTGTATTATTATCAACTTCGATTCGGTAATTCCGTATTGACCTACCCAATTGTACTCGTGAAGTAATTCACGTTTACCCGAAAAAGAAAGGGCGATTTTCCAACCGGAAAATCGCCCTTTTTGTATTCTTCTCTACGTCAGGGATTATACTTCGAGATAGGTATAACCATAGAGACCCGAACGGTAAATGGTGAGGAATTCTTTACCCTCAAGCACCGAAATTTTACCTTCTTTGACGGAATTACTTACCCAGGTTTCCATCGTCCGAACGAGCTTTTTAGCACTGAACTGCACATAATCAAGTACATCGGCAACCGTTTCACCATCAAGGATTTGCTGGATTTCATAGCCGTCACCGTCCGTAATAACGTGCACAGCGTTCGTATCTCCGAAGAGATTATGAAGATCGCCCAAAATTTCCTGATATGCGCCTACCAAGAACACCGCCAAATAATATGGTTCGCCTTCCTTTAAGTCATGTACGGGAATATACGGCACAAAGTCCCGCGGTCCGACAAACTTATCAATTTTACCATCGGAATCGCAGGTAATATCCTGAAGAGTTGCCTCACGCATTGGTTTTTCCTGCAAACGATGAATCGGCATGATAGGGAAGAGCTGATCAATTGCCCACGAATCCGGCAATGACTGAAAAAGCGAGAAATTACAGAAGTACTTATCAGCAAGCATCTTCGGCAACATTCGCAATTCTTCCGGCGGATGTTTCATCTCAGCCGTTAAGCGGCGTACTTCGCCGGCGATGGTCCAATATAAGCTCTCAACTTGCGCGCGAATCGTGAGATTCAGCAATCCCAAGCTGAATAAATCGAGCGCTTCCTCCCGCATTTGCTGCGCATCATGCCATGACTCAATCATACTCCTGCTCGATAAATTCATGAGAATTTTCTTGAGTTCACGGGTAATGTCATGATCATCTTCCTTAATCTTGCGATGCTCATCACTCAGATTCGGAGGGGTGGAAGTCTCAAGGACATTAAAGACCAGAACAGAGTGATGTGCAGTGAGCGCGCGACCCGACTCGGTGATTAGATGAGGATGGGGAAGTCCATTTTTGTCGGCTGCGTCTTTGAGCGTGTAAATAGCATCATTGGCATATTCTTGAATCGAGTAATTGATACTGTTATTCGCGCTCGACCGTGAACCGTCATAATCGACGCCCAAGCCGCCGCCGATATCGACAAACTCAATTGAACATCCCAATTGCTGAATTTGAATATAGAATTGTGCTACTTCACGAAGCCCGGACTTAATCTTCCGAATATTGGTAATCTGACTTCCGAGATGAAAGTGAATTAGCTTGATACAATCGACAATGTCAGCTTCGCGAGCGTACGTTATAGCTTCGAGTAATTCACTTGCCGTGAGGCCAAATTTACTTTGGTCGCCGCCGGATTCTTCCCATTTGCCGCTTCCGGATGCCGCAAGCTTGATGCGGATACCGATGTTCGGTCGCACATTCACACGTTCTGCCACCGACTTGATGAGCTTGAGTTCGTTGAGCTTTTCAACCACAATAAAGATGCGTTTACCCATTTTCTGCGCAAGCAGTGCAAGCTCGATAAACTCTTCATCTTTATAGCCATTACAGATGATGAGCGCGTCGGGATTGTCCATAATTGCGAGCACGGCGTGGAGCTCTGGTTTGGAACCTGCCTCAAGACCAATATGGAATTTCTTGCCATGACGAACGATTTCCTCGACCACCGGACGCTGCTGATTGACTTTAATCGGATA
>JBPOHH010000446.1:0-2549 GCA_052035765.1 Bacteroidota bacterium | reverse complement strand
AAATCAGACACTTTGCATTGTGTGAAGCATCATTTTCATCTTCACTTTGGTAATGGTTTGTTATTTTCACCATTATTTTTACCAACACCACCGGACTATAGGTTGTATCACATTTTCACAGGTGACGTCAAAGACAATTTTTACAATCTCTGTGCCGTTCGCGGTATTTTTCTCGCCGCAACAAACGCAGGAGAATAAACCACCATCACAGTCGAGAAAAGACCATACGGAGATCGCCATTTCTCCGTGACCAATTTGCCGGGGCAAGTACCACTATTTTTTCACACTTGCCCCGGAACAACCTTTAGATAATTTATTTTTTACATTTACTACTGGAATTCTCATGAGAACTTTCACACTTATCGCTGTGGCCTTACTACTGTCACTCACATGTCTTCAATCTGCTCACGCACAATGCCCCACCCCTGCTCCCAATGATTATCCGAATATTCCTTTTATAGGAACAAATACCACAACTATCGAATCTCCCCTCGGTAGCGGCTGCTTCATCACCTTTCAATGGTGCTGGCGAACAACTCCTTTTAATGATGGCGAAGTCGAGATTTATATCGGTGCTATATCACGCGGCCCCGGATGCACAGGACCATTTGATATAAATGAACTTATCAGAATCGCTTCACGTGAAGTAATTGTGAGTTTACACCCATGGACGACAACAGATGGAGGTGCAGGAAAAGTGGTAAACACTCCTATTCCGCCATGTCCTGCACTCAGCAAAACCATGTATCGCATCCTTCATGCGAGCTGCTATTCTGAAGAATTTTTTGATCCTACGACTGCATTTTGGAGACGCACTCCATGTGGAAATGGTAATATAGGCCGCTGTGAAGAAATGTGGAGGGTATGTGTAGAATTTATAAATGGTGTGCGGCACTTAAACGAGACATTGGTAAGTATTGTAAACAATGGTGCAACTTGTCCTGCCACCACAAATAATGCTGCAGGACGCCCCATCCCCTGCCTACGTATTTGTCAATAAACAAGCTTAAATTTAAGTACTAACGGAGTAATTACAAACAACATAAGCGGATAGAGAGATTCCTAAAGAATCATTTACCACATCTGTCCGCTTATTTTACCATCATTTTTATCGTACTATTATGAAATCTATTTTGATTCTTTGTCTGACAATTCTTGTCTCAAATATCTGTTCTGCTCAATGGCTTCACTATGACAAAGCTGTTGTCCCCAGCGATTCTTCAAAAACAATACACAACGTAAAAGCAATAGTACCCCTTAGCAATGGAGAAGTTGTATGCGGATTTCAGCAAGGAATTTTTAATTTCACCAACGGCTTGTGGGATGCCTATCCTATCGACCCGCAATATCCTCCGAGTTATGTTGGCTCTGTGGTTTCGATGGTTAAAGATTCGTATGATAATTTATGGGTTGCTACGAATTACGGACTCAAATACTACGACACGAAGCTACGAAAAATGACTAATTACTTTAGTGGTAAGTCTTGGGCGTATGACTCTTCGGCTTCACCCGTTAATGATCAATTTTACTACATGGTTAATAGTATTGCAATGGACAGCAGCGGTGGACTTTGGCTTTCAGGTATATCCAATGCTATGTCACTTTCAAGGTTTTATGACGGGAAGTGGACACAATACCCTATCTTGAAGGATGCGAAGGAGTTCCCAATCTACGGAGTTGCCGGTGATGTAGGTTCTGCTTCGATGGAAATAGAAAAGAATGGGACGATTTGGTATGTGGCGTATGGTGGTATTGTTCGCTTCGACCCTAAAACCGGTAATCGTACATTATTTGATACTCTTCGAATTGATAATAAAGTCATCACCTTTCCTCTTGCCGGGAAATTACATATTGCAAGCGACGGTAAGATTTGGATGAATGCACAAACGGACTATATCCTCAATTTTGACCCGCGTAACTCCGAATGGACAGTGCTCGATCGCAAAGAAATACCAAGCATACGTCCTGATGATGCCCAGCGAAGTATCTTTGTCACCTCGGCTGCCGAAGATAATCAAGGTAATTTATGGGTAACAATGCATCCTGACTATTTAGCTAAGTATAATAAACAAACCAAGAAATGGCTGAAAGTGCAATTACCTCCCGGACGTTACGCCGATCAAGGCGTAGGCAATTACCTTGAGTACGGACTCACCGTCGATAAGAAGGGACACGTTTGGGTCGGCACACGCGGTGAAGGAGTAGTAGTCTATACAGGTGATGCAAATAGCATTGAAGAACCCAATCTTGATAATGCACTCGCCCACACCTGGATATTTTCGGTGGTACCGAATCCTGTTTCGAAGCATGCAAAGGTCGGTATCTTTACCGATCCGCAGTTTCAGTCATCGTTTCATGTGGGCTTATACTCTATGCTTGGCACCGAAGTACTCGATGTAACGTCGGCGGCGCACATTGACTGGAGTACAGGACGTGGCACTGTCGATATCACCACCGGTCACCTGGCCGAAGGAGTATATCTCCTCCGTGTTTCCAATGGCGGCGACAACTCTGTTTCGCTGCTCACCGTAGCACGGTAACAAAAGAAC
>JBPOHH010000869.1:0-13458 GCA_052035765.1 Bacteroidota bacterium | reverse complement strand
GCGGGACACAAAACATTAATTCCATTGTTAATTGAAGAATTGAAGCGTCAGGATGCAGGCGATATTATTGTCATAGCAGGCGGAGTGATTCCTCCGAAAGATTATCAGTTTTTGTTTGATGCCGGTGTAGCGGCGGTGTTCGGACCTGGCACGAATATCGTGCATGCTGCGCGCGAAGTCTTAGAATGTATTGAAAAAGCTGTCTTTTAGTAACTAACATTTTCTATATTTTTTTTCACAAATCGTATGCTGAAAGCGTTTGTACCCACGGACACTCAACCATACAATTATGCGCGCGCAGCACATCTGCTGCGTCGCGCAATGATTGCTCCAACCCATGAAGAGATTCTGCAATCGGTGCAGGACGGTCTCTCGAAAACGCTCGACAAGTTGTTTGTACCATTTGATTTAGGAGTAGAGTACATCGACGAATGGGCAGGCACCTTCCCGACGGTCTATCCCCAAAATGACGATGACTACGAAAAGTGGTTTTGGGCAAATGTTCGGCATGTCAATATGTTCTATCATTGGTGGCTCATGAATATTCGTGATTCGCCGGTTTCCCTGCAGGAACGGTTGGTCTTGTGCTGGCATGGGCATTTTGCCACCGATATTAGAATGAATATTGAAGTCGCGCAGCATGTGTATAATCAATACCGATTATTGCAGAAGATGTGTATGGGGAATTTCAGGGAGTTTGTACGAGAGATGACCCAAAACATTGCGATGCAGCTTTTTCTCAATTTGCATGATAATTACGCATATTTTGGGAAAAAGTATATTAATGAGAATTATGCCCGGGAGCTGATGGAACTCCACACGATGGGGATTTTTGATGAGCACCGGCAGAGGAACTACACGCAGAAGGATGTCTCGGAAGCAGCTCGCGGACTTACCGGTTGGCATTCGAAGCCCAGTGAGCTGGGAGATGGATATATGGCGATGTTCAGCAGGTTCATACCCGAACGCTGGGACAAGGACGATAAAACATTCTTAGGTCGAACAGGGGCATGGAATACCGATGACATTATCCGTATTTTATTTGAGGAGCGTTCGCAGCAGATAGCAGTGTTTATTTGTTCAAAACTCTATACGTGGTTCATCGGAGATACACCGAATACAGAGGTAGTCCATGCCTTGGCAGAGACGTTCATTGCATCAAATTGGGAAATAAAGCCGGTTCTGCGGGAGCTGCTGAGCAGTGAACATTTCTTTCAGGAGGAGAACACGGGAATTCTCAAGAAATGTCATATAGAATATATAGTTGGAATGATACGGCAATGCGGGCTGCAGGATATTCCGGACTTCAGTAAAGCGCAGAACAGATACGGCGATATCATATTACGGCTTGAGGGGTGGGGGCAACTGATGTATAATCCGCCGAATGTATCCGGCTGGCGGGGTAAGCGTGATTGGGTGAATCCCTCGGTACTTTCCCGAAGACTTCAATTCTCACAGGATGTGATTCAAAACAAACTCCTGACCATCTCTAATCCTGTTCCACCGGCAATCTACACCTTTGACTTGCATGCATTTGTTTCACGGTTTACCTCTATTCATGATCCGGAAGCATTAGCGGTAGATTTTGCTATGTATTTGTTGCCGCATACGCTTACTGAAGAAGACAAAACACTGTTCATCGAAGCGATTCTCGATGGCGGAAAAGCCTATGAATGGAATATTGATGATCCAAAGCAGCGTACGGATGAGCGGATGACAAAATGTTTAGTGGCAATAGTTTCACACCCTGCATTTCAATTATACTAATCTACCACTATGATGACACGTCGACAACTTCTTCGGGCATTACTACAGGCAGGCGTCACGCTGCCCTTTGTTAATTATTCTACTCTTCATCAGGCAGCGGCGCGTGACCCTATGATTACCCTTGGTGACACCTTCCCGCCGCTTGAAGACAGGATTATTGTCATGCTCCGTATGTTTGGGGGCAATGACGGACTCAATTCTATAGTCCCTTATACGAATGATATTTACTATCGTGTTCGCCGCGACAATCCCGGTGGATCTTGTGCTGTGAATCCCGATCAGGTTTTGCGACTTTCGGTGTCGGATACGATGGGATTTCACCCGAAACTCCTGAAAATGCATCAGTTGTTTGAGGATGGACACATGGCGATCATTCAGAATGCCGGCTATCCTCAGCAGGATTTATCGCATTTTCGATCCACTGATATTTGGCTCACGGCGAGTGACGCAGATGTGCTTGACGAATCTGGCTGGCTCGGGAGATATTTCGAGTCTAAATATCCGAATTATCATACTGTAACGCCTGAACACCCGCCGGCTATTGAGTTTAATCGTTCGGTGAGCCGTTTGCTGCAAGGTAAGAAAGAACAGTATGGATTCGCCTACAGAGGGTTGCTGCCGATACCGGAAAAGCCGGGCATGGGCTCCGGAAGTACGAAAGGATCGAAAAATGAACAGGATTATATCCGTGCAATGCAGAGTCAGGCACATACCTATCTCAATGTACTGACCCGGATAGAATCGAATTCTGTTCGAAATACCATAGAATATCCCGGGAATAATTCTGTTGCGGCTGATCTGGCACATGTAGCACGATTAGTGGCTTCCGGACTCAAGTCGAATGTCTATTCGCTGACGACGGATAATATGTTTGACAATCACGAGCGGCTGATGCTCCATCATCCTCATGCATTAGATATCATCGATTCTGCTGTCGGTGCATTTCAACAGGATTGTGAGAATCTTGGAATTGCAGAGCGGGTTATCCTCGTCTTACACTCAGAGTTTGGCAGGAGATTAGCTCCAAGCGGCTCCGGCACCGATCATGGAGCTGCAGGACCTGTCTTTGTGATTGGTAAGAATGTACAGGGCGGATTCTATGGCAAAGATCCTGATCTGGCGAATCTTGACAAAGATGGAAATATCCCGTTTGAAACGGATTTCCGACAGATATATGCGACGCTACTTTCTTCATGGTTCGGCGTATCGGTCACGGACATTTTTCCTACATTGCTTCCTCATTTGGTGAATAAATTATCTATTTTTGAATCGACTGATGAATCTTTAAGGGAGCTTCGTATCGCTCCGAATCCATGCACGACGTCCTGCATGGTATCGCTCCCCGGAGGGGAAATTAACGACATCAGAGTGTTTTCAAGTAACGGTAGCCGCCGGGAGATATCCTTCCGTGTGCATGGAACGTACGGGGCCGAGATCGATGTACAATCCCTTGCATCCGGTGCATATTTTGTAGAAGCAATTTCCGGAAATCAATCGTATTATTCTCGTTTTGTCAAGATAACTCCATGAAAATATATAAGATACTGCTTTTGTTTTGTTGTGCTGCCCTCCTAGCGAACTGCGCAGGCGTTCCTACACTCAACCATTTACAGCAATTTGGAGCTTCCTCCCGCTTTACCTCGGCTCAAATTCCGTATCCCATCATTCTCGTGCATGGACTTGGTCAAAAGTCTATCGTGTGGGATTCGTATGCGGTGACGTATTATGAAAAAGAACTCGGTCTGCAGTTCGGAGGAGTGCTCAAGAAAGTAAACGGACGATGCATTCTTGAACAGGGAAAAGGATCACAGGACAATTCAGGGCCGGCAGATTTCTTCACCGTGTCGTTTACCAATCCGGTTGATTCTATCGAGGCATGGCGAATGGAACTTGAGCAGTATATAGGACTTGTTCTCAAACGCACGAATGCTGAAAAAGTGATTCTCATCGGCTACAGCATGGGCGGACTCGCGAGCCGCAGCTATTTGACGCGCCATATCAATGACCATCATGTGCAACGCTTAATTACCATCGGCACACCACATCAGGGTTCGGCCTTTGCCAAAGTGTGGAATTGGAAATCCGGTCTCACCGCCAAGCTCAACGACAATCCGAATTTTGCCTCAAAATTCCTGCTCGAACAAACGCTCAATATCTTCAAATCCGCCGAAAGTGACGTTCCCTTTGACGCCTATGCCGTGCGTGATTTACGCCGTCCGGAAGATGGCGGTACTTATCTGCAAAAGCTTGGGAATATACCTCATCCGCTCGATGTCGAGTATGTGTCTGTGGTGGGGGATGTGCAATTACTCAAAGAAACAAAAGGACTGAACAAAACAGCCGTGCAGGAAATGCTCCGTCGGGCTATGGGTGTGCTGGGGTTCGGTGTGGAGTCGTTGTTTGAAAGCGGCGACGGTGTGGTGAGTGTCAAGAGTCAGACGATGAAGGAGATTCCGTGGTTCGTGCAGGACAAGAGCCGTCAGCGGATTTCACAGACAATTACGCTTAATTCCGTGCATGAAGATCATTTAAAAAACAGTACCGAGATTCAGCGTATTTCACTCGAAGATCAGCCGGAGTTCAAAGGAGCGGAATTTTATAAGCTCAACGAACAAACCCCGGTGCTGATGATTGAATTTTCGGATTATCTGCCACCTGCCAAATGCACAATCGAAGTAGTGGCAAAGGAAGAGGGCGGCAGGCAAACGAAGTTCGCGGCACAATCGGTGAGCTTAGTGCGGAAAAGCGGCGGCGCTGTCATTGCGCAGGCGTTTTGTCCATTTCCGGCCGATATCAACTGGCAGAAAAATATAGAATGCATAATCACCGTAAAAAATTCTTTTGGGAATCAATTTTCAACATCCAAAAATTGGAGTATTCCGAGGTAAATTTTTCCGGAACAGTATGAATCAACTTCGTAATATTTCAGCCCTTGTATCTGTGCTTCTGTTCACCGTTACCGGTCTGCTTCATTGTCAGCTGCCTGAGGGTAGTGTTCTATGGCTACGCGCAGATTCAGGGATTACAGATTCGGCCGGTCGGGTGATTCTCTGGCGTGCGAAGAATGATTCACTGCTTGTCTGTTCTCAATTTAACCCAATCAATCGACCGTACATCATCCGAAAGGGGATGCATGGACAGCCAACGATTCGTTTTAGCGGAGCTGCTCTTTTTTTTGATGGTCCTGCTGTGTTTCCGGTAGGCCGAGATTATACGATAACGTATGTCATACGTATCAATAGTTTTGCATCTGCCAATAACATGGTCGGCGGCAAGGGACATTCTATTTTTTACAGTCCTCCTCTGGTGCATCACGGAGATTTTTATCGTATTGCTCAATCGGTAACCCCCATCGTATTGCTCGAGCCGACGATAGTGACGGTGGTTTACCGGCAGACTACAGCATCTGCACAGATATTTATTAATGGGATCCCAAGCGGGAAGGAAACTCAGATTGGTGAAAACCGTGACCCAAGCCTTGAGATTGGATCGTATCAGCATGATAACTATCTGATAGGTGATATCAGTGAAATAGTGATCTACGACCGTATATGCACCGAAGCCGAGCAGGGGAAATTGGTTGAGTATATGCTTGAAAAATATCAAATTCCAAGACCGATCACCGCAGCTCTTTCCCCGGAAATATGGAAAGAAATTCCACAGGATCTCCAGTTGTATCCACGCAATGCACAGGACTCTGCTGCAGTAAAAATCAGTGGAGTGCTGCGCACACCAAATGTAGATACTATCTGTGTAAAAATATTAAAGAATAAGAGGTTATGGAAACAAGTTTTTCTTCCGCTTACCTATAGCCAATCTGCAGCACCATTCGAATATACGGCGATGATACATGCCGAACTTTCAGAATATACATTCGAGATATATGCGCGGACTCGCTCTGTAGATTCACTTCTTACTATCCGTCGTGATATTGTTTGCGGTGATGTCATTGCCGTCAGCGGACAGTCGAATTCCATACAGGGTACATTACAATCCACTTATCGTAACAAGTTCTGTCGCACGTTCGGCATCAATGCATCGCAGAATCCGGGTGATACGCTTTGGGCTTATTCAACAGCACTGACTGCCGGCGGCGGAACCAATGTCGGAGCATGGGGATTACGATTGCAGCAACTCCTTCTGGAATATAGCCATATCCCGATATGTCTCATAAATGGAGGAAAGGGAAGTACGACGATTCTCGAACTCAGCCCGAATGAAAATAATCCTGCTGATATCAGTACACTCTATGGCAGCATGCTCTACCGGTTCCGGAAGTCAGGACTGCAGAACGCGGTTAAGACATTGGTTTGGTATCAGGGAGAGTCGAATATTGACACGTATTACCTGGATGCATTCCAAAATTTATATGATCAATGGAAGGCGGATTATCCATCACTTCAGAAGATTTATGTAGCGCAAATTCGTCCCGGTTGTGAAGCAGGTGGCGATCAGGGGAAGCTGCGGGAGGTGCAGAGAGTGTTTCCGACTCAGTTTTCAGACATAGAAGTAATTGCAACGACAGCCCTGCCGGGGCATGAAGAATGCCATTTTTCAGTGTTCGGATACCATGCTTTTGCTGCAATAGTTTTTCGGCTCATTGCAAGGGATTTTTATGCATCGACCGATACGGTTGCAATTAGCTCGCCGAATATTTCCCGTGCTTTTTTTACCGATACAACGGCTACAGAACTCGCGCTGGTATTCTCACCCCATGGTACAAAATTACAGATCCAGGATGAGGTGCCGTACCGGAGTGTCACAGGTACTATGTATGATTGTTTTAGAACGACGAACTCAGACTCGATTGTAAACGTACAGTGCAGTAATGATACGGTATTTATACGATTTGCAGCACGCTCCACAGCACTTGCTTTGACCTATTTACCTGGTACATATTATGAGGGAACCACGGTCACGTATGAAGGTCCCTGGATAGTCAATCAGCGGGGGATTGGAGCATTAACTTTTTACAACTTTCCAATATCAAAAAAAGTAAGCGGAGGGATTGTGTCCGGCGAAACTACGTCATCACCAGACATTACAATTACGCCAAATCCTTCTCCAGGTGAATGTACCGTAGAATTTACCACGCTTGCAGAGGGAGTCGTAACCATTAGCTTATATTCTTTATCCGGGGAAGAGGTAGTGCTATTACAGAACGGCGCGCTAAAGCCGGGCAATCATACGATGTATGTATCGAAGGAGGGGATACCTTCCGGTACTTATATTCTACGAATACAAGAAGTAGGTGGAATTCAATCCGAAAAAATCATAATCATACGCTAGCCAAGTTCATCAGTAATTCGATTCATCGCGCCAGCGTACAATCATCCACACATCATCGATGGATTGGCGGCGGATGCGGAGTTCGACGCGGCCATTAAGGCGCAATACATCCGTCGGACTAAAGGTAATAGTGAGATTAAACCCCCGTGAAATATCCTTGACAAGCGAATCGCCGATCGTCGTAACCACTTCATTCCATACAATTTCAAGACTTTGAGCTGCCTGAAACAATCCTGCCGTCGTGAGCATGTCCTGATCGCGTCCCCAGGAATTATCAATCCCTTTGTCATAATCGCGATAGGTGAATGTGAAATCAGGAGTTAACAGTCTGCCATAGGTCAAGGTATCTTTAAATTGATACGCATACTTGAAATTTTGAAAAACTCCTTCTACCGTATGCTGATCGCCAAGCCCGGTGGCAGTCGGGATCTTATCCGATAATTTCGGTGCAAATGGATTCGTACAGCCAAGACATATCACACACAGAATACTACACCACAGCATAGTGGCACAATGCTGCCGAAGGCGATTATTTCCCGTATGGTTTGGAGATATATCCATTGGCCAATTGATGTGAATTGTTGTTTTCATTCCACCCAAGTACTTTTTTGTACTGCATGATAGCCAGTTCTCTCTTGCCCTGGAGATCGTAGATGTTGCCAATCTTCATATTAACCGATACCGTGAAACCGGAGGGGTCTTCATCGAGATGCCGACCGCCTTCGTCGCATTTGTAAAAATACCGGAGTGCCGAGTCGAGCTGATTACGGTTCATGAGTCCAAGTCCTACGTAATAAAGAGCTTCCCGAGCTGTGAGCAAGTCGTACGAACCGTTTTTCTTGTCAATACATTTATTTACCACATCGCGCCATGTGGACTCATATTCCGCACTATATCCAAGCTGCACCTGACACCGACCGACATATTTTTGAAAATATGCATTATTCGGGTAGAGGGTAAATAAGTCTTGCGCGATTTTGAGGGCTTCGGTGGGATTCTTTTCGAATTGGTAATAGACGGTCAGGAGCACTACTTTTGCCTCCGTTGTCGCATATTTTGCACGCTTTGCAGCTGTAAGTAATTGTAAAATACCGAGCTTTTTATCACCACTCGGCAAAAAGAACATCGCAGCTTTCAGAATTGGATACTGTTCGGGTAAGACAGCCGCAAAGTAATTATATATACCTGTTCCGAGCATGATATCATGATTGGTTGGAGCAATTTTCTGGCATTCAAGCAGCATGTCGAATCCTATGCGACCATCGTCAGCTGCCTTTAAGTACTGTTCCCGCTGTGCATAAAAACGTCCCCGGTATCCGACGGCACCACCTTTGAAAAATTTACCGGTGACATCATATTGATTTTTCTCAATCAATCGGTCACAGACTTCAATGGTACGGTTGATTTTCTCCAGGAATCTATCATCGAATTGTTTCGCCCTGCGATTCGTAGCAATTCTCCACCATTCGACCATAGCATCAAGAAAATATCCTACCGGATGCTCGGGATACATCGCTATGACTTTATTGAAATTAGCCGATGCACTGTCAAATTCTAAATTATAAATTTGCCGCGCGCCAATTTGAACAAGAGCGTCGGCGTCGGTGCGCATAATCGTCCATTGCGCCGATACGCAAAAGACAGAAGAAAGCAGAACACACAATGTGAGAAGAGATCGTACGAGCATAATAAATATCAAATCGAGAATGTAAATAATTAAGATGAGGTCAGCATCGCCTCAGCATACCGCTGCTTGAACAAAGCAGCCGCCGAATAAGGAGATACAGTCGTTATTTTGGGCAATACCACCAAAATGACAAGCAAGACAAACGTCGTCATCACTCCCTGTTCGATACCATAATCACCCGTCAACAGCCACCGGTACTGAGGCGGTACACCGGCAAAAATTGATGGGTCAGGATAACGGCCAAAGACGGAATATTCGATAAAATTCCACGACGCGTGAAAACTGAGCGACAACCATAACGACCGAGTAAGCAGGTACATAACGCCAAATACAATGCCGGCAAGAACGATATTCGGGAATGCAGCGGATGTATAGCTGGTGTTGAAGAAGTGGGCGCATGCGAATGCCATACTTGACATGAATACTCCGATTATCCCTCCAAAACGTTGCTCCAGAGCTCTCAACATCATGCCACGAAAAATCATTTCTTCAGCAAGTGCCGTTAGAAATGTACCATAGATTGATTCATACAGTGTTTCTCTTGCGTTGATAGTCGCTCCGAATAACAGGGCAATACCGATGATTACCCCAAAAGCACCGATACTAAGTACAATTCCAAGAAGTACCTCCCGGATTGTATATCTACTGATTGAAAACCCAAGCGTGATGTAATTTCCGGATGTACGTACATATTCAATACCCAAAGCAATACCGACTACACTCAACACCGTAAATTGAATAAAAAAATGCACATTACCTTCAAGTACGATATAAAGACCGATAACTCCTGCAAGCCCAATGAAGTACACCAGCATTCTCAACCACCAGATAGACAGTAGGTGGGAAAAATCATCTCGTACATTGACCATTGCAGTAATTGATTGTTCGTGGGGATAGAATGAATATTGGCTTGTAAAACTCTACTTCGACTCCTCAGCAAGCGCTGCAATATGTGCTAAGATATGCTCTTTCATGAGATTCTCCACTTCCTCATGCGCTGTGCCCTTGATCATGTAAGCAAGCTGTGGACAATACGATGCATAATTGGCACCATTATCATAGCGGCGGATGAGAATTTCATAATCGTTGGGGTTCGTACTTTGATTTTCTGACATTCGATGAGTTCCTGAAAAATAAATAAACAATAGCGGCTGCAAAATTACGGAAAAGAGATTATATTTGCCGATTACTCTTTGCAGTCGCTCGATTTCTTCTCGATACGTGACGAATCCTTCCCACCGATTTCGGATCAAGGGTCGACGCTCACGTCAGGCAGATAGCAGTGCAGACAACGAGAAGATGAACTTGTAATGCAACATCAGGTCAGAGCCACGCTGTTGCATTCTCCATGAGGTATTCTCCGAAATTCCTTCTATTATCAAAGGATTAAGCATGAAAAACATATCTACTCTACTTTTATTCTTCTCTCTCTTATTCCAAGGATTTGTTATGGCTGATGCTACTGCTGCCGAACCGGACAAAGGCAAAGATTCTGCACCCTCAACGGAGGTTAGTATTCCCGCACCGACGGTCACAAAACACACAATTAAGGTCAATGGAAAAGTCATAAACTATTCGGCTACGACCGGTTATATGAAAATAACCACCGAGGACGGCAAGCACAAGGCGAATATGTTTTATGTCGCCTACATGAAAGATGGCGAAAAACCCGAAACACGACCGATAACGTACGCCTTCAATGGCGGCCCCGGGTCGTCTTCCGTATGGCTGCACCTCGGCGCACTCGGCCCGAAACGTGTTTTACTTGACGATGACGGCAATGCACTGCCACCACCGTTCAAAGTAATTGATAATGAATACTGTTGGCTCGACTTTACCGATCTCGTCTTTATCGATCCCGTCGGCACCGGCTACAGCAGACCCGCAAAAGATGAAAAAGGGGAGCAATTTCATGGAATTGATGAAGATATCGCCTCGGTTGGAGACTTTATCCGTCGCTATACGACTCAAAGCAAACGCTGGCTGTCACCCAAGTTTCTCGCCGGTGAAAGCTATGGTACGACCCGCGCTGCCGGACTCTCAAGCTACCTGCAGCAATCCTACGGTATGACCCTCAATGGCATCATTTTGATATCGACTGTACTGCAGTTTCAGACGATACGCTTCAACGAAGGGAACGAAATGCCGTACCTGCTCTATGTGCCTGCCTATGCAGCAACTGCATGGTATCATAAGAAATTAGCGCCGGAGTTGCAAGCAAATCTCACCAAAACACTCGACGAAGTCCGCACATGGACAATGACCGAATACCTCCTCGCCCTCGCTAAAGGTGATAAATTAACGCCCGCCGAGAAGTCGGCAATCGCCGAAAAACTCTCCCGCTATACAGGGCTTAGCAAAGAGTATATTCTTAATTGTAATTTGAGAATTGATATCTTTAGATTTATCAAGGAATTAACCCGTAGCGAACGCCGCACGGTCGGGCGTCTAGACAGTCGCTTTAAAGGTATCGACCAGGATGCAGCAGGGGAGAATCCTGACTATGACCCAAGCTATGATGCCGTGATTTACGGACCATTTACCTCCGCTCTCAATGACTATATGCGCAATGATCTCAACTACGAAAATGAGCTTCCGTATGAAATCCTCACCGGCAAAGTACATCCATGGAATTGGGGTTCAGGCGAACGCGGATACCCAAATGTAGCCGACAACCTGCGCTCTGCAATGAGCAAGAATCAACACTTGAAGGTATTTGTAGCCAATGGATATTATGATCTCGCAACTCCATTCTCAGCAACGGAATACACGATTAATCATCTTGGTATCGAGCCCGAACTCCACCGTAATATTTCCATGAAATACTATGAAGCAGGACACATGATGTATATTCACAAAGAATCACTGAAAGTGTTTACAAAAGATGTGCAGGAGTTTGTAACAAGTGCTGTGCCTAAGTGATTGAAAATTAAAAATAGTACTATTACTCAACCAACCCGAAATCCGAACGAATGACCTTACTTCGAGCATCCAATATCGTCAAGTCATATTCTCTTCAGTCACACAATGATACACCCGTTCTCCGGAATGTGTCCGTTGAAATCGCTCGTGGTGAATTCGTCGCACTTATTGGTCCATCGGGCGCCGGGAAGAGCACACTGCTCCATATTCTGGGTCTGCTTGATGCACCGGACTCGGGTGAATTGACATGGCAATTTGCAGAAAAGACCTATATCGGCAAACAGCTTACACAGCAGCAGTCGGCGTCGGTCCGCAACAAAAATATCGGCTTTATCTTTCAGTTCCATCATCTTCTGCCGGAGTTTACCGCTCTCGAAAACGTGATGATGCCGGCATTGATAGCAGGAGATTCATCGCGTCAGACCGAGCAAATAGCGAAGCAACTGCTTGATAAAGTAGGGCTTTCGCATAGAGAACGCCACAAGCCGTCCGAGCTTTCCGGTGGTGAACAGCAGCGGATTGCTATTGCTCGGGCTTTGATTAATTCTCCCCAACTCATCATTGCAGATGAGCCGACCGGTAATCTCGATACGGCAAATGCACAGGCAATTCTTGCGATTATTCAGAATATTCGTCGCGAATTTGACCTTACGTTCGTTGTGGCCACCCATAGTACCGAAGTAGCATCGCTCGCCGAACGTATTCTCTCTATGCGCGACGGGGAAATTATCTCAACTTAAGTTAATTACAATTAAAATAATTACGTATGAAATCCAACTTTTATCCTGAAATACGTTCGACCACGGTCGTCGGCGTGCTCCGTGACGGCAAGGCAGCCCTTGGCGCCGATGGACAGGTCTCGCTCGGTAATACCATCATGAAGCATTCCGCCAAGAAAGTGCGGCGGGTGTATAATAATTCTGTGCTCGTGGGTTTTGCCGGAGCAACTGCCGATGCATTCACGCTCCTGCAACGATTCGAAGAAAAGCTCGAACAGCATCGTGGCAATCTTGAGCGTTCGTCAATTGAGCTGGCGAAAGACTGGCGGACGGATCGGTATCTTCGGCGTCTTGAAGCGATGCTCATTGTTGCTAATTCCTCAAAAATACTGATTATTAGCGGCACGGGGGATGTGATCGAACCCGATGATAACATCGTTGCGATAGGTTCGGGAGGGATGTATGCTCTCTCGGCAGCGCGTGCATTATACGCTCACACTGCAATGCCTGCTCAGGAAATTGTCGAAAAATCGCTGACAATCGCCGGCGAAATCTGTATCTATACTAATCGTAATTTTACCATTGAAGTACTCTAACCATTATGGCAAAACGTAAACCAAAAATAACAGTAACTCAGGACGCCCAACCTCTTTCTCTTCAAGAGCTTACTCCAAGGAATATCGTCGAAGAGCTTGATAAATATGTTATCGGACAGGATGCCGCCAAAAAAGCAGTCGCTATCGCCCTGCGGAATAGATGGCGACGTCAGCAGGTGTCAGGCACAATGCGCGAAGAAATTATGCCGAATAATATTATTATGATAGGTCCGACGGGTGTCGGCAAAACGGAAATTGCCCGTCGTCTTGCGAAGCTATCCGGTGCTCCATTTCTCAAAATTGAAGCCACGAAATTCACCGAGGTCGGGTATGTCGGACGTGATGTCGAGAGTATTATCAGAGACTTAGCCGATATTTCCGTCGCAATTGTTCGATCGGAAAAAGCCAAAGAAGTTCGCCGCGAAGTCAAAAAGTCGGTCGAAAAACGTATTCAGGATATACTCTTGCCGCTCCTCAA
>JBPOHH010000727.1:0-6824 GCA_052035765.1 Bacteroidota bacterium | reverse complement strand
GAACCGATTAATTTCCTCGTGCTCGATGAGCCGACGAACCACTTGGACATGCGTGCGAAAGATGTCTTGAAGCAGTCACTCATGGACTATGACGGCGCGATGATTGTCGTATCCCACGATCGGGACTTTTTGCAGGGACTGACGAATAAAGTCGTTGAATTTAAAGATGGTAAGATCAAAGAATACTCGGGTGATGTCTATGACTTCCTCAAAGAACGTCAGATGGACTCGCTCCGTGAATTAGAAATAAAACGCGATGCACGCAACAATCCGCCGAAGGTAGAAGTAAAGCCGGTCGTCAAGTCAAATGAATACGACCGCGAAGATCAGAAACGCAAAGACAAGGAAAAGCGGGCTATTGAGAAACAAATCATCGATGCTGAGTCGGCTATTTCCAGAATTGAAGCATCGATAGCAGAATTTGAAAAGAAAATGAGCGCAACGGACTTCTATTCCAATCAAAAAGAATCTGCGAGCGTGACGCAACAATATCAGGCAAAACGCAGTGAACTCGACAAAGCAATGGCAGTGTGGACGAATTTACTGGAGCAGCTTGAGAATTTGGGGTGAACTTTGTGAAGATAACTTACCAGAATTACTATCTATTCCGGCATTATGGTAAAGATACTTTTACTAACGACTTTATTTGTTGCAGGTAGTACATTTGCTTCTGCTCAGAGTAAAGCAAGCGAAAAAAAATTAGTAGAAATGATGTGTCTTGCGTTGAGTGAATTTAGTACTGCCCCGGATTATGTCGTGGTAAATGTCATAACTGTAGTTAATGGTGCTGTTGTTGACACGAACGAAATCTGTATGGAATCAACGTCACTCTTCATTGCATTGTGTAATGAACATGATAATTGGGGCTATCGTTTTGATTGTGTAAACAATCCAAGTCGATATCATTCATTTTCTGTCGATAGCGCCCTCCGTTATATCCCTTCTCCGCTATATACCAAGCAGGAGTTGCTAACATATAGTAAAAAATTAAAGTTGTCTAAGTTGATTTCAGATATCAAGTCCGGAAGAATGACAGCACAATCGTTTTCTGATGAGAAAGAACAACTGATGTTTGCGCATATCATGGTACTACACGGCGTACGGGTTAAAAGGGGCTGTCTTGCCGGTAACATTTGTCATGTAAGCTATTTCTCCGGTTCCAGGTGAGCAAACCCAGCACAATCATTCAGCGGTAAAATCGTATTATCCGCACTCTCAATATTGCAACAGTCTATCGAATTTATAACAATTAATCTATTATGTCCCAAACCATACAACCTCCTATCGCCGCTCAGATCCCCCACTCGACCACTATTCATGGTCGTACCCTTGTCGATAATTATGCTTGGCTTCGCGGCAAAGAAAAGCCCGAAGTGATTGAGTATTTGAATCAAGAAAATGCTTATACCGAATCAGTAATGGGTGCAACGAAAACCATGCAGGAGAAGCTGTATGCTGAGTTACGTTCGCATATCCAGGAAACCGATCAGTCCTTTCCCGATCAAATGGGAGACTATTACTATTACTCCCGGACTGAAGAAGGAAAGCAATATTCCATCTATTGTCGTAAGCATCTCGCTCTTGATGCTCCGGAAGAAATAATACTTGATGTTAATCTGCTTGCTGAAGGACATCCCTTTTTTACTCTTGGCACACTGAAGATCAGTCCTGACCATACCATGCTTGCCTACTCGTTTGACCTGACAGGTTCGGAGTATTTTACCATTGTAATCAAAGACCTGGCAACGGGAACTCTTCATCCTGATGCGTTGCATGACACTGATGGCTCTGCTGTCTGGCTCAACGACAATTCGACGTTTCTCTATGTGGCTCTTGATGAGAGCTTTCGATGTTATAAAATATACCGTCATATACTTGGCAGTGCACAATCCGACGATCTTCTCCTGTTGCACGAAACAGACGAAGCCTTCGCTTTATCGATTGATAAATCTAAAGATGATACCACTGTATTGGCTCATATCGGAAGCTCGACTACATCCGAATGCTATTATGCTGACGCCAATGGAAGTTGTGATTCTCTCCATCTTTTCGCTCAACGCACGCATGAGATAGATTATTCGCTTCAAGTGGCGAACGGGAATTTCTATATTCATACGAATCACAATGCAAAGAACTTCAAGCTCATGGTGGCTCCGATGAAGGATTATACTCCATTGAGTATGAAAGATCTCATTCCTCATCGGCCCGAGACAAAACTTCGTGCCGTGGATATTTTTGCGAATCACTTGGTGGCACTTGAGCTTACGCAGGGTCTTGAGCAGTTGAGAGTCCAGGACTTAGCTACGAACACCGTGCGCTATATTCCATTTAGCGAAGTGGCATATTCACTGACCCATGGACGAAATTTCATGCCCGATGCAGCTTGTTTCCGATTTAATTACAGTTCACCTATTTCTCCCAATACAGTTATTGATTATAACTTTACCACCGGAGAAGTATATAAACGCAAGCAAACTGTAGTGCCGGGATTCAATTCTGATGATTATAAAGTAGACCGCGTCTTTGTCAAAGCACGCGACGGAGCAGAGATACCGTTGACCATTATCATGAAAAAAGACACCATTCTCAATGGAACAAATTACCTCTACCTCTATGGGTACGGTTCGTATGGTATGTCGATGAGCGACTATTTCTCGACCTCCCGCTTCTCCCTTATCGATCGTGGAGTGATATACGCCGTGGCTCATATTCGCGGTGGCGGCGAAATGGGCGAGCAATGGCATGACGACGGTAAAATGCTCAAAAAGAAAAATACCTTTACTGATTTTATCGATTGTGCCGAATATCTTATCTCCAACGGCTATTCAGCACCCAAGCGTATTGCCGCTGAAGGACGTAGTGCAGGTGGTCTGCTCATGGGCGCAATTACAAACATGAGACCCGATCTTTTCAAAGTTGTGATTGCCGGTGTACCGTTCGTCGACATGATGAATACCATGCTCGATGCGACACTTCCGCTCACGGTCGGTGAATACGAAGAATGGGGTAACCCCAATGATAAAGAATACTTCGATTACATGCTCTCCTACTCTCCGTACGATAATGTTGTTCCTCAGGACTATCCTCATATCCTGGCTCTAGCCGGACTAAGCGATCCGCGGGTGTCCTATTGGGAACCGGCAAAATGGGTGGCAAAAATTCGCGCTACCCGTACTGATAACAATACGATACTCCTGAAAACGCAGATGGAGTCCGGACATTTCGGCGCATCGGGAAGATTTGATTATCTCAAGGAAATCGCATTTCAGCAAAGCTTTACCCTTAAAATGCTTGACATCGAATACTAGATTGAATGTATGACCGGCTATACAGAATTGATGTAACTACCGACATCTTTAAGGGTTAGCCGATAGGACGTATTAAAACATTACTACTCAGGAACTCTTATGAAGAAACCCTATTTTTACATCTCGCTGTTCGCACTGATTATTTGTGGTACCCTTCCGCTCTTCGCTCAAAGTTCAACACTTATAGATGAAGCATGGAAAGCGTGGGAACAGAATGACAATGTAACGGTTGAGCAGAAATTTCTCGCTGCCATCAAGGCCGACCCCAAAAACACTCGTGCATATATTGGTCTTGCTTATCTCTACGAATTACAGCATCGTGACAAAGAAGCATGGGCAATTTTCAAGAACATACTTGTCTCTGAGCCGGATGCTACACCATACTTTTACAGTTCATGGTACACTGCAAAAATCAGTACCAATCAGTACGATATCGCCAGTGGGGTAATTGATGTCTATGAAAAATATTCACTTAAAGCAGATCAGACTGGTGTTCTTAAAGCTATGTCTCACGAAGTACTCGGTAACTTATATCAACGGAAAGGTCAGCTGGAGCGCGCAAAAAAACACTTCGAAGCGATAAGTTCGCTTGAGCAATGGGCGATCATTGGTCCATTTGAGAATATCTCGGCGAGTGGCTTTAATGCTATCTATCCTCCGGAAACGGAATTCAATATGACGGCAGAATATGTGGGCAAGAATAATGTGCCTGCCAAATGGTTCGTACCGCCATCCATCAAATTCGACAAGTGGTTGGATTTTCAATCCTATTTCGGAGATCGTCAGACATTTCTCTATGCTAATACCTTTGTTTATTCCCCCAAAAAACAAACCGTGCACGTACGTGTCGGCACCTCCGGCGCGCTGAAGACCTTTCTCAATGACGTTGAAATCATCCGTGATTCTCTCGAAACGAATAATGACTTTGATACTTATATAGTCGAGACAGAACTGCAGCAGGGCTGGAATCGCCTGCTCGTGAAGGTAGGCTATTCAGAGATTGAGCGCTGTAATTTTCTAGCAAGGATTACCGATCAAAATGGTGAACCGATTCAGGGACTTACGTCGAGTAATCAGCCGCAGAGTTATTCAAAAATCACACCTGCTTTTATTCGTTCGGTCCCCTTATTTGCCAAGGAATTCTTCAAGAAAAAAATAGAAGAGAATCCGACTCACATTGAAAATTACCTCATGCTCGCCGACTGTTTCCTGCGGAATGATCAGGCAATCGAGGCCGAATTACTCCTCCGAAAAGCACAGAAAATGTCACCGAATTGCGGAATTATTTATAAATATTTCCTCGAAGCCTATAATCGTGGCAGAAAACGCGATGAGCTCATCACGACGTTTGAAAAGATGGTGGCTCTCAACAAAGACCTAGTGGACGCTCTACTCTATAAATTTGCACAACACCTTGAAAATGAAGATTTTGACAAAGCAGAAGAAGTACTCGGCAAGATAGAAAAGCAGCTCCCGGAATCTGAAATTGTCTATGCTTCCCGCCTTGACCTTTATTCGAAGAAAAAACTAACCGAAAAAGTGATCCAAACAGCGAAAGATGGGTATGCTAAATTTCCAACCAATTGGAAATACGTTAACTTAGCATGTATTATCGATTATCAGACTACCAGAAAACAAGACGGCACGATCGACATTCTCAAAAAATACCTCCAATCCGACTATAATGAGACCGGACTTTCGAATCTTGCTAAGGCCTATCTTGAAGCATCGAAACTCGACGATTGGGAAAAAACCTACAAGAAAATGCTTGAATATGCTCCATCTTCGCCGGGCTATCACAACCAAATGGCGAATGTCTTTATCTCCCTGCAAAAGTACGACCGAGCAGCAGAATCAGCCGAAAAAGCCCTTACGTTTTGCCCATCCTGCGGTGTGTACTGGGCTAAATTAGGCGACATCAAACGTAGCAGCAAGAAAACAGAAGAAGCTAAAAAAGCATACACCAATGCTCTTCAATTTGTGCCTACTGATTATGATAGCCGCGATATCCTCCGCGAGCTCGAAGGCAAGAAGTCAATTTTCACTGTTTTTGGTGAGACCAATCTCGATAGTGTCATCAAAGCAGCACCGACAGCAAGTCAGCATTTGGAAGCGACTTCGTCGATTGTACTTTGTAAAACCAATCGTGTCGTCTATCCCAAAGGTGCATCTGAGACCTCGGAAGAACTCTTAATTCGGGTATTTAACGATAAAGGTATTGATCGTTTCAAAGAATATTATCTGGGGTATAATCCGTATTCTCAAAGTCTGATTATCGAAAAAGCCGTCACCATCAAAGCAGATGGTTCGGAAATACGCGGCGATGCAGACAAAGGACATATCGTCTTTAAGTCATTAGAAAAGAATGACTTTATCTACATCAAGTGGCATATTCGCAATTACAACAACGGCAAGCTCGCCAAGCATTTCTGGGATGAATTTTATTTTAATCGCTACTTCCCTGTCGTAGAAGCGAAATATACACTTTTGGTACCGAAAGGAATGGATTTTACCTATCATGGTCAGAATCTCAATTTTGAACCAACCGTTTCCAGCATACCCGAAGGACAACTATTCGAATGGAAAATGGAGAATCTTGATCAGATAGCGTATGAAGCTGATATGCCGAATTTAGATGAAATCGGTAAAATGCTGCGTATATCTTCAATTCCTGACTGGAATTACCTCGTTACATGGTACGCCGAGCTTGCTCAGGCAAAAGCGCAATCGACATACGAAATTAAAGAAAAAGTACAGGAATTAATGCCGAATCCGGGTGCGTTGACCGATGCAGAGAAAATCAAAACAATTTATGATTATATTACTGAGAACATTCGGTATTCGAGTGTGTCGTTCCGGCAGTCGGGACTCATACCTCAGAAAGCCCGCGATGTGTTGGTCAATAAGATTGGTGACTGTAAAGATGTATCGACTCTCGGGATAGCAATGCTTCGGGAAGTGGGAATCAAAGCGCATTATGTTCTTGTAAATTCAGGAGATGAAGAACGTTTCGGCAACATTCCTCCCTCCATAGAATTCAACCATTGTATCGTCGCTGTTGATAATGGTACTCCGACGCCACTGTTCCTCGATCTCACGGCAAATAACCATCCGGTTGGCTCGATTCCGACTATGGACCGTGATGCATTCTCCCTTGTCATCAAGCCCGGAAATACTACTCCCATTACCTTACCGCGCGTTCAGTCAGCAGCACCAAATATGAGATCGACGACATCTGTCACGTTGGATGAAAACAATAAGGCAATTGTAACTTGCGGTACGCAATACAGTGGCGTGCTCACTGCAGGGCTTCGCGCACGTTTTCGGAATAAATCACAGACCGATCGTGAAAAATCGATGCTCTCTGAGCTCAGTGCGGAATATCCAAGTGTAAAATTAACCTCCTTTAAAATTTCAGACTTAGATAAATTAGCACCAACTGTTGAATTTGGATACACCTGTGAAATTCCTAATTACATGACCGAGGCTGGTGATTTTAAACTTCTGAAGCTCCCC
>JBPOHH010000496.1:0-2188 GCA_052035765.1 Bacteroidota bacterium | reverse complement strand
AGTCGTAAGGAAAATAGTACGTTCCGTCACACTGAGCTTGTCGAAGTGTTCAATTACTTGCCAAATTTATGTCGTGATAAAGGGTAACGTCGCAGAGTAAGCGTACTGGTCAAGGAAAATGATCTGTCATCATACCGGAAAAATGGCGCTCGAATGAGGAAGCAAAACGGTAGCTACCAAATAAATTGAAATACAATTTCCAATCATCATTCACTTTTCGGGGCTTTGCTATGAGACATTTTTTTATGCTGACGGTCTTCGCGCTTGCTGCGCTGCTTGGGGCTTGTGGGGATACTTCTACTACTACTCCTACAACGACGACAACCGGGGAGATATATGGATATGTACAAATATTCAATGAGTATGGAGCTCAATCAACTGATCAGTCAGGACTTACGGTTCAAATGCTTGCAGATGGAAAGGTTCTACAATCAATCTCAACTGCGAATGATGGATTGTATTCGTTCAAAAATGTTCCTGCGGGAGTTTATGACTTCAGATGGTTTAAGGTTGGATATGTTTGTACTGGATTGGCAAAGAAACCGGATACTTCAATCATAAAGAATATCCAATTTGTGGGGAATGGACGATTTTTATTAGAAGGTGGGCTTAATAATTCGTTTGAATTTTACAGATTTTCCTCAACGGCAGAACCCGACACAACATATTGGGAAATTAAACCGGAATTGCGATATGAAATAATTAGAGATGTAAAAGTGGTCAATGATGTATGGATTAAAGATACATTAATAACGTACGACTCAAATTCCGGGCACGATCCTGTGCTTAAAAGCATGTATGGGAGTGGGACAAAAGAAACACAGAGTATTCGCTTTATAGTTGATTTTAAACGACTTCTGCCATATCCTGGAATGTATAGGTCAGTAAGTTTCTCCAAAAAATTCAATGCTGAAAATTGGGATAATTATTCACCTAAAATCTCATCAGAAGGTAATGTTTTTACTGCTGAATATGTTTATTCCATTCCAAATACAATAGTCCGAGATTCTCTTGGAACAATCGTACCGAATCGTGGGCGTGGCAGTTATTCAAACATTCCAATAAAACAAATCACTGTACAGGCAAGTGCAACTATACTCACAGCTTTCAAGCAAAGAATTGATAAATCAAACGAACTAACGGTAAAACTAATAGATTAATATTGGTAGCTGAATAGGCATAGAAACAGATAAATAAACACAAAATCAATCAACATTTTTTATTTTTTTATACTAATCTCAATCGTAATCAATGAGCAATTATCTCTTTACATCGGAATCTGTTTCCGAGGGGCATCCCGATAAAATATGCGACCAAGTGTCCGACGCAGTACTTGATGCCGTTCTCGCGGCAGATCCTACCGGACGCGTGGCGTGCGAATGTTTTGCTACTACAGGACTTATCGTCGTTGGTGGTGAAATTACCACCACTACTTATATCGACCTTCCGACCCTCGTTCGGGGCGTTATCCGCGATATCGGCTATACAAAAGCCGAATATCGTTTCGACTGCGACTCATGCGCTGTGGTGAACGTTATCAACCGTCAGTCACCCGATATCGCGCAAGGTGTCGATACCGGTGGCGCGGGCGATCAGGGGATGATGTTTGGCTATGCCTGTACAGAAACAGCCGAACTCATGCCGGCAGCAATTGTCTATTCGCATAATTTAGTGCATAAACTCAGTGATATTCGTAAAAATCACATCACGCTTATGCCGTATTTACGTCCGGACGCAAAAGCGCAAGTAACTGTAGAATATGATGGTAATGGTGATGTCGTGCGCGTGGATACAGTCGTCGTATCGACTCAGCACGACGGTGGAGTTCCTCAGCAACAAATCATCGATGACGTGATGAATCATGTAATTAAGCCCGTCATTCCTGCCGAATTTTTGGATGCCAATACCAAATATCACATCAATCCAACCGGAAAATTCGAAATCGGCGGTCCTCACGGCGATACCGGTCTCACCGGACGTAAAATTATCGTTGATACTTACGGCGGCAAAGCGCCTCACGGCGGTGGTGCATTCTCGGGTAAAGACCCGACGAAAGTCGATCGTTCGGCAGCGTATGCAGCTCGTCATTTAGCGAAAAATATCGTGGCAGCCGGTCTTGCAAAAGAATGTACGATCCAAGTGTCGTATGCAATTGGTGTAGCGCAACCTGTTTCTTTGCGGGTAGATA
>JBPOHH010000448.1:0-4257 GCA_052035765.1 Bacteroidota bacterium | reverse complement strand
GCCGATAAAAGTACGAAGTAAGATGTTGTATAAGTATTACTTATCGGAATTTCATACTATCCTTAATCATGGAATGATACGCAACATTCACCCTGATAGTACAACTGGTGAAGATGTAAACGATGTTTTGCGTCTCTTTGCGCAATCGTGAAATTAAGGGTGGTGCATTTATTTATTTCAAGCCGGTTAGAGCATATCTGCCGGCTTATTTTTTTGTCCCACAAGCGTCAATATAGTATTCGTCCTGTCTTTCGGCTGGGAGCGCTCGTCGTCATCACGGTTTATCTTTGCGAAGTGCGGTAGGCACGCAGAGTATCCCGCCGGTTAAATCCTCATAATTTTCCATACAACCGACCATGTGTGCTTGCCCGAATGCCGAAACTGTGTAATTTGCATGTCATACTACGGTTTTACGTGCGTTCAAAGCGCCGATACTTACTTCCTCCATCCAATGATTGAATCCATCATCCTCTACTTACAATCGCTTCCAACGGAAGGCATCTTGCTTGCGGCATTTGTGATTACTTTTACTGAGAATGTTTTTCCTCCCGCACCGAGCGATGTACTGCTTGTCTTTTGCGGAACGCTGGTTGGAATTGGTACGGTAGGTTTCATTCCCCTCATGCTAAGTGCGACGCTTGGCAGTGCGGTAGGATTCGCCATTATGTATTGGGTAGGAATAAAATTTGGCAAGACCGTCGAGTCCGGTAAGATGAAATTCATGCCCGTGTCTGCAATTCGAAAAGCGGAGGAATGGTTCGCTAAATACGGTTACTGGCTCATCATTGCCAATCGCTTCCTCTCAGGAACGCGGGCAGTCATATCGGTGTTTGCGGGAATGTCACGCCTGAATTTCCCTAAAACCCTTGGATTATCAGCCGTTAGTGCTCTGGTGTGGAATGGAATTCTCTGCTATGCAGGGCTGGCACTCGGGAACAATTGGCGAAGTATTGACTATTATCTCACCACGTACGCCGAGGCAATTACTCCGATTGTCATCGTCGTGGTGTTGGTGCTGATTTTTATTTGGTATCGTAATCGCAATACACCTGCAGACACGAAAAAATAAAGCTAACGTCCTGTCAATTTACCATTTCTGCTTGTTGTTTAGGACTTCTAGGCAGACAGCTAAAAACATATCCTTCATTCCGTATAAGCGACCGCAAACCCACCCCTAAATCGCCTCCCGAGAGGGGACATTGACTGGTAAGTATTTTTATTTTCAGGCAGTTCCCTCTCTTGGGAGAGGGCAGGGTGTGGGTTCCACCCTCTCTTGGGAGAGGGCAGGGTGTGGGTTCACTTCACTGACTCACAACTCGCAAGTTGCAGATACTGCGACTGCGGATATTCCTGCTTTAATCTTCCGAATGCCTTGCCTGCCTGATCCGATTTACCGAGTTCGCAGAAGACATGCCCGAGCCGCACGAGAGCGCGTTCCATGACCGTTGGCGGTACGTTTTTCCTCGTCGTGAGCATCACGAGGATTTTCTCTGCTTTGTCTAATTGTCCGTTGACCGACGCGCATTCGCTTTGCATAAATTGCACTTCGAAGAGGAGAGGATCATCTTGTTTGATGGTACCGGCGAGCTGTACGAAACGGTCACAGGCCTCAACAAACTGCTGATTATTAAAGAGTTTGACAGCTTTTTCTACTTCTTCGGGGATATTCGCCGGGTCGATCGTGGGCGTGTTTTTCGGGGCATTGCCGACTGCTATTGTATCACCGAACCTCTTGGAGGATGTTGGCTTTTCAGGAGTGTCGGCAGGTGCGTCGGTGGCTTGCTTTTGGGGGAAAATGGACGTGCGAACCGGACGCTGTGCGAGCGCCGCGGTTGAACATATCATCATTGCGAGCACGAGAGTAGAGAGTATTTTCATAGCTGTTCTAAAATTCGATGAGAGGTTCACTTATTCACCCACGTCAGGAGATTGCTCTCCCAATCACCACGACACATCTACGGAATCTTCGCCGCCGTCGATACCGATGACCGAACCGTTAATCCAGCCGGCTTCGGGTCTGACAAGTAATTTCACGGCATTAGCAATATCTTGGGGTGTCGTCAGGCGATGGAATGGATTGCGACTCATTGCATTTTCAATTAATACATCATTTCCCGGAATCTTACGGAGGGCGGGCGTATCGGTCACACCGGCGCGAATGGCATTGACGGTAATTTCCCACGGAGCGAGCTCGAATGCCATTTGACGGCAATACGACTCCATCGCAGCTTTTGCTGCCGACACAGCGCCGTACATCGGTAATACTCTATGGCTACCCGCGCTCGTGAGCCCAAACACGCGACCACCGCGACCGAATAAATTCTCGGATACTACATCTTGTGTCCAATAGACCAAGCTATTGGCCATAACATCCATCGTCATTTCAATTTGTTTTTGTGAGAGCATCGCAGCCGGCTTGGGTGCAATGACCGGCAGGAGCGAACCAAAGGCAAGGGAGTGAAGCAATACTTTAATCGAAGCGTTTTCATGTTTGGCGCATTCATCTTTAATCGCTGTAAGGACTTCCTTACGGCGGTCAGCATCGGCGGCATTGACATTGAAAAAATGAGCTTCTACGCCGAGCGCGCGTATTTCAGCTTTCATCTCTTCAACCTGCGCAAGCCCGGCCGCGCGATCGAGGTGAACGCCAAAAATGTGATATCCTTCAGCCGCTAACGCAAGTGTGCAGGCCTTCCCAAATCCACTCGATGCACCTAAAATAAGGGCGTAATTTCGCTCTGAACTCATGTGATATTTCTCCGATTACTATTGTGGTTACTTCAAATATTCTGCAAAATTAAAAAAGAAAGCACGAAGAACGACCATGAAAACTCCGAAACCTGATTTTATCGTTCAATTACTCGGCTCTGCTTCTTTGCGCCTTCCCTTTAAAAATCTGCATTTCGGCTACGCTCGGGTGCCCGGTTTTTGGTGTTTTTTTTAACGCAGAGGCGCAGAGGTCGCAAAGTTTATCTCTCTGCACCTTGGCGCCTTCGCGTTAAAAATCTGCATTTCGGCTACGCTCAATGCCCGGTGTTTTGGTAGTATTGTTTTTTAAACACAGAATACTATAGATACGCTATCTTGTTGTATTGATTAAGATTATCAACACACTCTTCGTGGTTAAAATTTCTCCTTACTAATCAAACAGCGAATTCATCGAAGGTTCGGCAGGAATCACAATTTCCGGCGGCGCCGAAAATTCATCGAGCAGCGATGGGTCGTCATTCGCCACCGAATTGACGCGGCGAGATGCGTTGGTGACGATCATTTCATCGGGATTATACGGACGCAGCATCGACACATGCTGCCGCAAAAACAAATCATCCGAGAGCCATTCCATCTCTTGTTCGGGACGCAGAATCACCGGCATACGGTCATGTATCGGCGCGAGTAACGTGTTGGCTTCTGTAGTAATTATCGTAAATGATTTAATCACTTTCCCTTCCGGACTTTTCCATGTTTCCCAGAGTCCGGCAAACGAGAACATTTCCTCCGACTTCAGCGAAATTCTCACCGGTTGCTTGCCTTTGCCTGTCAGGCGCCACTCGTAGAATCCATCGGCCGGCACAAGACACCGACGCGACTTGAGCGCAGTGCGAAAGCTCGGCTTCTCGGACAGCGTCTCACAGCGGGCATTAATCATCCGCGTACCAATCGCCGGACTCTCCGCCCACGATGGAATGAGGCCCCATTTCATGAGTTCGAGCTTTTTCTGTTCCCGCTCGATGATAATCACCGGTAAGTCCTGCGCAGGTGCGGCATTGTAGCGCTCATGCAGCATGCCCTCCGGCACATCGACACCGAAATGTTCTGAAAATTTATCGAGATTATTAAATTGGGTAAATCGACCGCACATGTTGGTTATTCCTTGAAAAATACGACAATTAAAGTGTGCTGCCAATCGCAGGCAAACTTTTATTTTCGTGTAAGTTAGCATAATTTGGCAATTATACCAAGTTTCTATTTGAGGTTTGAAAGAATTCCCCTATTTTGCAGCATGAAGGACGCACAAGCATATCCGCCAACAGCCGCAGAATCGCCGCTCCACATCCGCGAGGAGGGTGGCAGTGTGTGGCTCATGCCGAGTAAGCCGATGATTCTACCGATGGCGGCTTCCTATTCCCGCATGTTGAAATCGCTCACCTTTCCGGCCGATACCGGTTCGATTATTCTCGATCTTTCGGGTGTACAACAATATGATTCATATCTAGTTATATTTATTACTTCTCTCCGCAAGCTCACCCATACATTATC
>JBPOHH010000144.1:0-1945 GCA_052035765.1 Bacteroidota bacterium | reverse complement strand
GAAAAGGCGTTGTGGTTGCGCCGCCACTGCTTCTTGACATCGCGCATTGCATCCAGCGAGCCGCGCTTGTCGAACTTGTTGATGGCGACGATGTCGGCGAAGTCGAGCATGTCGATCTTTTCGAGCTGCGTGGCGGCGCCATACTCGGCCGTCATGCAGTACAGCGAGACATCGGCGTGCTCGGTAATCTCGGTATCGGACTGCCCGATTCCCGAGGTCTCGACGATGATGAGATCGAAGCCGGCGGCGCGACAGACATCGATCGACTCGCCCACGTGCTTGGACAATGATGTTTTTTTGAATTCAATTTTGCGAAATCCAACTGTACCAAACACCAACGTGGGCCTGGGAAATTTTTATATCAGAAAAAAGGTTAAGGATTTCACGTTTACCGGTGGCTATATTTATGGACAAATCGGTTCCGGTATTATTTATCGTGCCTATGAGGAGCGTTCACTGGGTATCGATAATGCCTTGGTTGGCGGTAGAGCAGAATATACCGGAAAACATCTTCATATTTTTGCGTTTAGCGGTTTGCAAAAAGATTATATGCTTTCCGTAAATACAAGCCCGGTTTATATGCCAATTATCAGTGGAGGGGCTATTGAAGGGAATGTACTCATCAAAGATAAAATATCGCTTGTGCCCGGTGTAGGCGTAATGAATCGTTCCATGGATCAAAATTCGATAAGTAAATTGATTACACGTATTGAGGCACTTGACACTAACGATCGCTTTATTCCGAATTATAACGTGTATGCATTTACATTCTACAACACACTTACAGCAGGTAATTTTGTTTGGTATGTAGAGGGGGCATACAAAACAAAGGATGCTTTTTATGGAATAGGCAATCAATTGTTGAATAAAAGTGGTAGTACAATTTTTACATCGTTAAGCTATTCCAAAAAAGGGATTGGCGTTAACGTTCAATTTAAGCGGACAGAAAATTTCCAGTTGCGAACTTCAGCTAACGAAAATCTATTTCGTGGCTTATTGAACTTCCAGCCGCCTTTAGCGCGCCAGAATGCTTTGCGGATGCCGGCTCGGTATTTTGCTGCTGCCCTCGATCAACAAGAACTAGCCTTTAGTGGGGAGATAAATTATTCGCCCAATAAAAAATGGAAGTTTGTGTTGAGCGGTTCCGAGATAGGTGATTTCTTATTGAAAAAACCATTGACCTACGACATCACCACAAAAGCGAATGGAAGCGGTGGTATTGATACCGTTAATACTCCGATTCGCAATTTCTTTATTGAAGGGTTTGGCGCTGCAGAATATAAGCCGAACAGAAATATGCAACTCGATTTTGGCTTTCAATTTATACGCTACAACCGCCAAATCTACCGTGGCGATGGCGATATACGTGTAAATGCCTTTACGCCTTTTGTAGAATGGCAACATAAGTTCAATAAAAAAATGTCGTACCGTATCGAGCTACAATATCAATATGTACCGAAAGATTTCGGGCAATGGATGTATGCCTTGGTGGAGTTCAATGTGGCGCCTATGTTTTCGGTAGCTGTATCCGACATGTGGAATTTCAAGCCAAACAAAGATAATCCGGAAGATATTTATCGCACACAACATCATTTCTATTCCATATTTGCAGCCTACACCTACCACGCCACACGGGTGAGTTTAAACTATGTGAAACAAGTGGGTGGAATTGTTTGTACGGGTGGTGTTTGTAGATTTGAACCTGCATTTAGCGGGGTGAGATTAAGTTTAACCAGCACATTTTAATGCATTATGAATACGTTTAAGATATTTTTTGCTATTGCAGTAAGTACGCTTTTGATTTCTTCTTGTAAGGAAGTTGGCACAGTGGTAGATTTAGGGAAAAGCAAGCCATTAGGCCTTTTGCTGGATACAGCTTATCTCGAAGCGGCTCAAGCGCCTGAAACAAAAATGATTCTTATTGAAGAATTCACAGGCGTTCGAT
>JBPOHH010000577.1:0-5739 GCA_052035765.1 Bacteroidota bacterium | reverse complement strand
ACTGCGCTATATGGATTGTTCGTATTCAATGTTAATGATGGTTGTGACTACTCGCCTTAGAAGTCGCCTCGGTACTACCCTCTACTGTTTCAGGAGCTTCCCATTGCGGCCAATAATCCAATTGTCTGTCCGGATGAGAATATTCGTACGGTCCTCTATAAACAGTGATATCAGTATCGAAGTTACCGTGACCAGGCTTTGGCGGAGCAGCCCACTCTAAGCTATTGGCTCTCCAAGGATTACGAGGAGCTTTCTTACCAAACTTGAGTGACCAGAAAATATTAAAGAGCAAAATAAGCTGCGCTGCACCAAGTACAAATGCCGCAATCGAAATAAACTGATTCATTGGTTGGAAGTGCTTCAGGAAGTCATAAACATACGGGTCATATACTCTTCTCATGTGACCGCCGACTCCCAAAATGTGCATCGGATAAAAGGTCAGATTAAAGAAAATAAACGACCAGTAGAAGTGCTTTCTACCCCATGATTCATTGAGCATTTTGCCAAACATTTTCGGGAACCAATAATAAATACCGGCAAAAATTCCGAAAAGTGAACCACCGAAAAGCACATAGTGGATGTGAGCCACGATGAAATATGTATCGTGAATGTAGATATCGACCGGCGCTGATGCCATGAAGACACCGGAGAGACCACCGATAACAAAAGTAGCAACAAATGCCAACGCATTTAAGTGTGCTGCAGAAAATTTAATATTTCCTCTCCAGAGAGTACCCAGCCAGTTAAAAATCTTAATAGCAGAAGGTACAGCAATAACAATCGTCGAGAGCATGAATGTTGTACCCAATAGCGGATTCATACCTGATTGGAACATGTGGTGTCCCCACACGATAAAGCCTAGAAATGCAATTCCCATAATCGCAAAAATCATTGCCTTGTACCCGAAAATAGGCTTGCGGGAGAATGTCGACATCACATCTGAAACAATACCCATCGTCGGCAAAATCATGATATACACAGCCGGATGAGAATAGAACCAGAATAAGTGCTGCCAAAGAATTGGCTGACCACCACCGGAATACAATGCGCGCTTTGCATGCACTAAATTATCCGGCATAAAGAAACTCGTATGAAGGAATTGATCCATGAATTGCATTGCAATCGCCGAAGCAAGGACCGGTGTACCGAGCGTAATAAGAATCGCAGTAATAAACAACGCCCATACAGTAAGTGGCATGCGGAACATGTGCATACCCTTCGCGCGTTTATTAAGAATAGTCGTAATGTAATTTACGGCACCCATGATCGATGAAAAGCCCACTAAAAAGAGACCAATCAACCAGAGGGTCTGCCCCGTTCCCGCCAGAGGAGCTAACGTAGGATAACTCGTCCATCCGGCTGCAGCTGCACCACCTTCTACCAAAAATCCTGCACTAAAAATCAACCCTGCAGGTGGTACAAGCCAAAATGAATACATATTGAGCTTCGGCAATGCCATATCATCGGTTCCAATCATAAGCGGAATACATTGGTTACCGAAAGCACCGACCGCCAGAGGGATAATCACCAAGAAAATCATAATTGAACCGTGCATCGACAGGAGCTGAGCGTAAAAATTAGGCTGAATAGCTCCGGCTGCAACCCAGGTATCCGGTAAGTACTGCCCTATAAGAGGTATCGCTTGACCGGGATACGCCAATTGCCAACGTATCAGCAATGCCATGAAGCCGCCTACCAACAAAAAGAACAACGAAGAAAACAAGAACTGCTTCGCAATTACTTTGTGGTCGGTCGAGAATATATATTTCTGTATAAATGACAGCTCATGATGATGATCATGCGAATGCGCATCATCATGCGAATGTGCTGTATGGAGAGAAACTGTAGCCGTATCCATTATTGTACCTGATAAATGGGAATGTTATACTCAGTAATTAGTTAGTGATGTGCTTCTTTCTTAGGCTCTTCAGCTGCTTTTCTTTCCGGAACCACGGGAGGATTGGCTGCTAAATTTGCCTTAATAGCACTGTATTGCTCGTCAAGCCACTTGTTGTAGTCTTGCTGTGACTGCATGAAAAGCTCTCCACGCATGCCGTAGTGACCACTTCCGCAAAGTTCTGCACAAGCAAGCTCATACTTCCCTGTCTTGAATCCATTGAACCATACCTTGATCCACTGACCGGGTACCGCATCTTGCTTCACACGGAAATTCGGAAGGAAAAAGCTGTGCAATACATCCATCGTTGATAGATTAACTACAACATTATTATTAATCGGCAGATGAATCTGATTCATTACTACAAGATCATCATATCCGGCTGCATCGTATTTGTCGATACCGAATGGATTTGTAGCCTCCATTTGTGACCGATCCTTCGCTCCGAAAACACCATCCGGACCCGGATAGCGAACATTCCAGCCGAATTGATATGCCATGACCTCAACCTGAACATCCGGCTTCGGCACTCGCCATTCAGACTTCGTTGCCGTCCAAATGTCCTCACTCCACAAACCAATGCCGATAAATACCAGCGATGGTAATAAAGTCCATGTCAGCTCCAATGCGTTACTACCATGAAAATGATAGGCTTTTCTGTTGGGGTTGAATCTGTACTTGATTAAGAATGTAAACAGCAGCGTGTACGTCAGGAAAAATATTATCACGGAGAACCAATAAATCACAGCAAACATATTGTCTAACTGCTGGCTGTATGTGCTTACACCCTCAGGAAAGAAGGTCAGCATATCTTTGTAAAGCCATTCAAGCATAGAAAGTACCTTTTAATAAGTCAGTTCAGTATAATCAATTTTATGTCGTAGGATTGTAGTCGGAGTCAAAATCACCACAAAAAAAAAGCCGTCTTGATATGCATCAAAGCGGCGATTGTAAGGATGCTTCGTCCCAACCGGACATGTGCGATTTTGTTTTTTCGCGGACTGTTTTCACTTCGTCGACGGTAACTGCCGCACCTGTATTACCAAAGCTTGAGCGAACATAGGTAAGAACATCGGCTATGTCCTGATCGGATAATTGGTCTTTCCACGGAGCCATGAGACCGTTGTATTCTTTGCCTTCACGAGTAATCTTGCCCTTAAACCCATGCAAAACAATACGGATAGGTACAGATGACTCACCAACGGCAAATGCCGAACCGGCAAGAGGAGGATAGACTCCGGGTAATCCTTTTCCATTGCCCTGATGACAAGAAGCACAGATTTTGGCATAGACACCTGCACCCGGACCACCAGCGGCAACTGGGCCATTAGCTGCTCCTTCTTTGGGAGCTGCGGGATCAACGAATACCGGATCGTCTTCTAGGTGAACGAAAAGTCCTCTGAAATTGCAACCGGCAATTAGGAGGAAACTGGAGAGAGCGAATGAGAGAATGAATCTTGGGGAGAGTAGAAATTTCATCATGAAGTACATCTGGAAATTTTTACAAAAAATCGTCTGAATTTGTTAGTTCGATTCTGTCCGACACTCAAAATTACAAGCAATTCACGTTTTAGGCAAATGATTTTTAAAAATATTTTTCGAGCTGGTACGTAGCGGGCCGGCATTGCTATTCTACTGCCTTTATGTTCAAACGGGTTATTGCCGGCCTACAAGTTTTGCACTGTTCTATTTTTTTTTCATTTTTTAGTATCTCCTCGATTCGTCGCTACAGCTGCACGACTAAATGCATCTCACTCCTGCTTCGCACTTAGTCCAAAACTAGTATTTTCTGAATTAATTCTGCAGCATTCTCGAGCTCAACAACATATCGTTCGCCTGTGATTCGATCTTTGATTTCAACCATTCCATTCGTCAGATTTTTATCGCCGATGATAAGTTGTACCGGCATACCAAGAAGATCAGCGTCGTTGAATTTCACACCAGGAGATACATCGCGGTCATCGTAGAGTACTTCTATTCCGTTTGCCTGCAGCTCATGCTCAAAGCGCTCGCATGCTTGCTTGACCGCATCGGATTTTTTAATGCCAAGTCCCAGTAAATGAACATGATACGGCGCAATCGCAGGTACAAATTTAATTCCCTTTTCATCATGACTCTGTTCGATAAAACATGCAATAATCCGTTCAACTCCAATACCATAACTTCCCATAATAATTGGATTTTCGACACCATTGTCATCAAGAAAAGTAGCACCCAATGCCTGAGAATACTTCGTACCAAGCTTGAAGATATGCCCTACTTCAATCGCATTAACAACGCGCAATTCTTTGCCGCATCCCGTCGGGCAGAGTTCACCGGCTTTCACCGTACGCAAATCATAATACCCGTCGATTACGCAATCCCTGTCAAGGTCTATATTTCTAAAGTGGAATTTATCTTTATTGGCGCCACTGACGAGTCCGTTGGCATGTTCAAGGCGTTTATCGGCGACAATTGTCAAGGGCTGCTTGAGATTAATCGGACCAATTGAGCCGGCATGAGCGCCCGTTAATTCAAATAATTCTGTTTCCTCAGCCTGTCTGATATTCGTCGCTTTCAGGGCTGTTTGTAATTTCGACTCGTTGAGCTCATCATTGCCGCTCATGAGCACAAGATATGGCTTCCCATCGGCAAAGCACACGACCGATTTGGCGCAACGCTCCTCTGGTATCGAGAATTTTTCTATTAAATGATCAATTGTGCGAGCGCCGGGCGTGTGGAATTCTTCAATTGTAGAATTATCGGTTTGTCTTGAAATCGAAGGAATTGCAGACGTTGCGACTTCGATGTTGGCAGCATAACCTGAATCCTCACAAACGGCGCAAGTGTCCTCACCGTATGGCGATTCGACCATAAATTCCTGAGAAGCGCTCCCTCCCATTGCAACGCTAGACGCGCCGACAACGAAAAATTTCAGTCCACAACGTGTATAAATATTACGATACGCTTCTGCATGTTTATTATAGCTGATATCGAGCCCATCCCATGAATTATCAAGAGAATATGCATCTTTCATCGTGAATTGACGACCGCGCAGCACGCCGGACTTTGGACGTGGCTCATTCCGGACTTTCGTCTGAATCTGATACCAGATTTGGGGTAAATCACGATAGGATTTGAT
This sequence comes from Bacteroidota bacterium, assembly GCA_052035765.1. Taxonomy (GTDB): domain Bacteria; phylum Bacteroidota; class Ignavibacteria; order Kapaibacteriales; family UBA961; genus JADJXV01. The sequence continues at coordinate 721 of JBPOHH010000577.1, read as the reverse complement.
ATGCTGACGAGCGTGAAATGTGATAATCTCTTCGTGTGTCGGAGCCAAAACGAGCCCTTCTCTGTTCTTGATATGAAACATCACATCACCCATCGCCTCTACCCTGCCTGTTTGCTCCCATATTTCAATCGGATTGAGAGCAGGAAGGTGGAATTCCTGACCGCCAATGGCTTCCATTTCTTCGCGGATGATATTCATCACTTTTTTAGCAACTTTATATCCTAACGGTAAATATGAAAATATTCCGGCGCCGAGCGGACGTACCATCGCCGCACGGAGCATGAGCTGATGAGAAGGAATTTGTGCTTCATTGGGCACTTCTTTGAGAGTCGGAATATAGAGATTCGATTGGAGCATTGCTGTACTTTCGCGAGAATGAAGAGTAGTAATTGTCTAATAATTATCAGTTTAATTTGTTCAAAATTACGCCATTTTCGGCGTTTAACAGGCGATTTTACGCTTTGATTGCAATAAAAAGCCCCTCAGCTTCTGCAAGCAATATGCCGCCGGCGTCACGCAATTCCCCTTTCAGGAAATACTTTCTCCCTTGATTTTCAATAAATTGAGCGTGAAGTTGAAGTGTGGCTCCAAGAGGAGTCGGCTTTCGAAAACGTACATTCAGATTACCGGTCGGGGCTTTTATTCCCATACCGGAGAGCACTTTGCCCATTGCTTCATCAAGCAGAAGCGAGACATAGCCGCCATGCATAATGCCAAGCGC
>JBPOHH010000417.1:0-2724 GCA_052035765.1 Bacteroidota bacterium | reverse complement strand
GATTGCTCTCACTCCTTCACAAGATTCCTCCGCCGGACTTCTCCTTCACTGGTCAGTTCAACGATATACATACCACTTGCTTGGTTGTAAAGATCGATAGTGCAGGATTCTCCACTGAGTTCTGTGCGCTCGATTATGGTTTGACCAAGGATATTGAGTACTCGGAGCGTTCCGGTGGTAATTGTTTTCCCGAATTGCAGCGTTGCTGCACCAATGATTGGTGATGGATAGAGCGTTAAGCCATCTACAATGCCTTCTTCATTCACACCGACCGATACTTCACGTAATTTTAGAATGAAGATATCTGCCTCTCCCTCGGAGGATAAATACCGCTGACCGACACCGGGGTCAAAATCACCAACACCACTGATGGTGCCTGCTACATATACTGCGTTAGTTGCGTCGATTCCAATCGAAACGGAACGTGAATTTCCTAATTGACGTGCCCATAGATAGTTTCCATTGGGATCGAGCTTTGAGATAAATATATCTGATGCACCAGTGATTGAAATATAGTCTGAGTTCCCGGATGCTGTCATCGCATGTACACCCGGTCCGGGATCGAAATCTGCGATACCGATAAAGAGTCCTGCTGTATAGACATTCCCGTTTCGGTCCACTTCTAGTGAGTATCCTGCATCTGATTGAGAACCTCCCATTTTTTTCGCCCATTGGTACTTTCCATTCGAATCCAATTTGAGCACAAATATATCTTGCATGCCGCTTGAGTAGAGAATTTGTTCTGTTGAATCGGGATCAAAATCCGGATTATCCCTAAATGAACCGGTTACATACACATTTCCCGAGGCATCAACCTTGATTGCATAGCCCAAATCTTGATAGTAGCTACCAATGTTTCTAACCCAGGTAAACTCTCCGCTTGCAGTGAGTTTACAAATAAAGATATTTGGACCACCTTGCTCAGTTTTTTCAATGTGAACGCCCGAACCGGGGTCAAAATCTGCTTTTGTAGTAAAAGTGCCTCCCAAATATATATTTCCGGCAGCATCGATGCTAATTTTACATGTTGCACCCTCCGATAAGCCAGATAGGTTTAGTATTTGTTTTGCCCACACAAAATTTCCTGCAGAGTCCAATTTTGATACAAAATAGTCTGCTTGCTCTGCTGTAAGATTATTCACTCCTTGCCCCGGGTCGAAGTCTGTGGTACCATAAGCAAATTTGCCTGTTGTTATTACATTCCCATCTCCATCAATTGCAATCCCTGTCCCATTGCATGCTGAATTACCTCCCATTGAATTACCACCAATATTTTTTGCCCATCGTAGCTTTCCCTCACCGCTGTATTTAGCTATATAAACATTAGGACTGCCGACAGATGTGAGTATCGTAGAATCAGCGCCGGGATCAAAATCCGTTGTTCCTATAAATCCACCGGTAACATACACATTCCCGATATTATCGATTGTCAGCACAGGCGTCGTAAAGTTCGATTCCTGAGTCACAATATTTGCCCACACAAAATTCCCCGATGCGTCGGTTTTGGAGAGAAAACAGGTATTATACCCAATATCAGACAAGTTGTAAACACCAATTCCGGGGTTAAAATCGACGGTTCCGTTGAAATAGCCCGTCGTATAGACATTACCCGCAGCATCGACTGCCATCGAAGTGGCGTAATCATTGAGACCAGAACCGGTTTGGCGAACCCATTGCAGTGTAGGTACTTGAGAAGAGCTTATAGTGGAGGCAGTCAGCAGTAGTAGAAGCGTTGTGTAAAGTTTTTTCATGGCATTGCCTGTAAAAAATAGTATAAGAATAAGGACAAGGAGTTTCTACGGAAAAGAGAAAAGTACAGACATCAATGAATGAATCACAATGACTTACAGCGAAACTACATATAAACCTGAACGTGGGCAAGGAGTATTAGTGGTAGTATTTGTTAAACAACCGTGGAGGCAGAAAATCTTCTGCCTCTACACGTCGTGGTGTATTATTTTGGATCCATTTATAATACTATTTTTTAACGCAAAAGACCCGACATGTCGAAGAATACCTGTCGGGTCGGGAAACATGTGTAGGGGCAGAAAAATTTCTGACTCTACACGTCGTGGTGTATTTCTGTATGTCCTGTTTTTCTCATCTGGTCAGTTCCTACAACCGTCCGTCAACAAATAAATAGATACACCAGGTCATATAACGAATGAAGAAATCTTAGATAATTGGTCTATCATTATTCCAAAAAACTAAAAATCTTGGGAGCAATCTCTTGGTCAGTGTTAAGAGTAATAATTCTAGCATAATGAATGTTGAAGTTAGCACCGATGCTTCTATTTCTTTATGTGTAACCCATTCTATCAGACCAGAAACCGGAAGTGCTATAATACCTCCTAAAAAACCGAATACTAAGAATAGTATGGGACCTATGCATACTGTTACCAAACAGATAAAAAATGCACTTAGAGTTCTTCGTATAATTGACTGGATCTCTTTATATAAGATGAGAATTACGAAAAAATCTACAAAAACAGTAAAGAGAATCTCTTTGACAACTCCTCCATCTTTTCCTTGTACCAAGGTTTCTCTACCTAGAAATTCAATTATGCCAAGAACAATTAATGGTGACAAAAATAGTAGTCCAAGACAGCAAATAACAAGATATTTCAAACTTGCTTGCTTGTGAAGCATTTCGCTATCATTCATGCAATTGGTAGGATTGAGATTACTAAAATAATTGAGGTTAGTACGTAGCTGTATCACATT
>JBPOHH010000220.1:0-1607 GCA_052035765.1 Bacteroidota bacterium | reverse complement strand
AATTCTCCCCGTCATAATAGGGCTGGTACCACACGCGGGAGCTGACAATATATCCGCCCGCATCGCCTACGACCTGGGTGGCGCGGTCAATGGCTGTGTCTGTATCTGCGACAAGCAATTTAACTTCCGCGCTTTTGATGATCATGTGCATGGTGGCCGCGATAGGAGCACCGTCGATGGGCGGCATGGCTGTGGCGTAAATGGGAAGATCGGAAGATGGGGAGTTTGCTTCTTTTGCGGCATCGTTCGATCCCCCAGCGCTTTGAGCTGCTGCTGGATCTTCATACATTAATGCTTCGCTGACAGGTGCTTCCGTAGCGGCTGGCGCGGCGGCACCTCCGCAGGCGCTGAGAGTCAGCACTCCCAATAGAACGAGCACGGCAAGAACATTGAAACGTGTTTTCATTTTTTCCTCCAATAGAATATTATTTCGGCGTTGTAATGGTGACGCCAACTGGAGGAGAAAGGTTCCGCGCTTATAAAATTTGAAGTGGGAGTTTATTTCTTTTCTACAAGAATTGTTACCGGTACTGACGGCCAGCCTTCATGTGCGAAACGAACAACTAATTCTGCAAGTTCACGCGGCAGGACGTTGTTATTCATCACATCATCCATTGGCATCCAAAGTGGAAGATATGTTCCGTAAGCGGGATTATATTCACCGTATTCTTCGCCTGTGCCAGTGCCAAATTCCCCGCTTATTCTCGTGGCTAAAAAGTAATATTGCGTATTTCCTTTGACGAGCAGCTCGACTATTTTTTGTTTGATCTCGACAATGATTCCCAATTCCTCCTCGGCCTCACGGACTGCGGCTTGCTCTGGAGTTTCGCCCTCGTCAATGCCGCCGCCGGGAAATATGAAATAATGCAATCCGTTTCGATGGCGTTCGATGAGGGCGAGTTTGTTATTTTCGATCAGGATAATACCAGAGCGACTCCTCATCTTGAATCTCCTTTTTGTTTTTACTCAGGTTTTTTATAATTAATATCATCAGCGTTATAACTTTGAAAAGTATAAATGTGTCAACAATATAATTAATAAGTCTGCTTTGCCATTGATGGTCAGTGGACGTTAATGTGGAAAAAATATAGTAAATCCAAAATAAAGCAAGTATTATTGCCATCCCAGTTTTACCTTTTTGTGCCAAACGAATTGATTGTATATCTATCATAGCAACGAATATGGATACACAGAGCCCGATAATTGACAGTGCGAATACAAAACCATCGCCTTGAAACAGAATATAAACAAGAAAGACTAATGCGAGTAGCACACCGCTAATCGATATACCTTTGTATATTTTTACGAGTCGATTTACCCACATGTTTTCAACCTTTTTATCAAAAGAATTTACTCAAGTATGTTACGTGTCTTGTCTACATCCTCGTGGATCTTATCAATCAATGCATTCACCGAATCAAATTTTAACTCATCGCGGATACGGGAGACGAATTCAAGTTTCAATTCCTGTCCGTAAATGTCGCGGTCGAAATCGAGGAGGTAGGCTTCGAGGCTGGGGGTTTGTCTTTCCGGTGTGAAAGTGGGGTTGAAACCAATATTGGTGGCGGCCATGAATTTCTCTTCACCGATCCATGCCCAGCCAGCAT
>JBPOHH010000225.1:0-4270 GCA_052035765.1 Bacteroidota bacterium | reverse complement strand
TCAAAGTAGGCAGCGAAACAACTACCCGCTTGGTACAGATCGTAAAATAATCACCTTCGAGTGATAGCAAATCGCAGCCGCCCTTTGGAAGTCAATTCCAAAGGGCGGTTGGCGTTTGTGGGGGAGGACAAAATAACCGACCAAACTGCCAACAGATAAGCAAACTTGACCTACCTCTGCCAATAAAGTAAATACTCCTGCCGCACAAATTGCCATATTTTCAGAAAAAAAGCCATTATTTACTACAGAACACACTTGGCACACATTTCGTATAAAAGTACAATGCAATTGCACTGTATTATTTTAAATTGTATTTCTCCACTTTTGTAGGATATGTAATATGACAATGTTGAAATTTGAGCCCTTTCGCGGCTTCGACTCGCTCTCCCGACGTATGAATGATTTTGTCGGTGAAATTGAAAAAGGTGTTCGCTTCGAAATCGGTGATTTCTCTCCAAGAGTTGATATTTCAGAAGATGATAAGAATATCTACTTACACGCAGAGCTTCCCGGAATCGCTAAAGAAGATGTAAAAGTATCAGTGACAGAAGAACGCGTCCTCACTCTCAAAGGTGAAAAAAAACGCGTCGTAACTGACGAGAATAAAAATTACGTACGCGTTGAGCGCAACTATGGCAACTTTGTACGTTCCTTCAGTTTGCCTGAAAATGTTCAGTTCGATGCAGTTCAAGCTAAGTTTGAACATGGAGTGTTGGAAGTAATACTTCCCAAAATTGAACCACAACTCCCCAAAGAAGTCACCGTAGAAATTAAATAAATCCGGGCTATAAGCCCACCCAAAACTGCAGGAAGTCGCCTGCTTTAAGCAACGACTTCCTGCTTTATTATATCAGAAAATGAACAGTAGTATTAATTTTTATAATTATTTAAAGGGTATATAGTATGAGTAAAACAATTGGAATTGACTTAGGAACCACGAACTCGTGCGTTTCTGTAATGGAAGCCGGTTCACCGGTCGTGATTGCGAACAGTGAAGGCGTCAGAACGACACCATCAGTCGTTGGCTTCTCGAAAAATGGCGAACGTTTGGTAGGACAATCTGCTAAACGTCAATCAGTAACCAACCCTAAAAACACCGTCTATTCTATCAAACGCTTCATGGGGCGCAGATACAACGAAGTAGGCGAAGAAGCGAAAATGGTTCCCTACAGCATCGCCGCATCATCTGATGGTAACGCCGTCCGTGTTGATATCGACGGCCGCTCGTATTCACCGCAGGAAATCTCAGCGATGATTCTCCAAAAGATGAAACAAACAGCCGAAGACTATCTCGGACAAAAAGTAACAGACGCCGTTATCACCGTGCCTGCGTACTTCAATGACGCTCAACGCCAAGCCACAAAAGATGCCGGAGAAATTGCAGGTCTGAATGTAAAACGTATTATTAATGAGCCCACTGCAGCAGCTCTTGCCTATGGTCTCGATAAAAAGAATGTGAACCAAACTATCGCTGTCTATGACTTGGGTGGCGGTACGTTCGACGTATCTATCTTAGAGCTCGGAGATGGCGTATTTCAAGTGAAGTCAACCAACGGTGATACACACCTTGGCGGTGACAACTTCGACCAACGGATGATCGATTTCCTCGCTGATGAATTCTTCAAACAAGAAAAAATCGACCTTCGCAAGGATCCCATGGCTCTCCAACGTCTCCGCGAAGCAGGAGAGAAAGCTAAAATCGAACTTTCTCAAATGCTCCAAACAGATGTCAATCTTCCGTTTATCACCGCAACTGCCGATGGTGCAAAACACTTGAATATCTCTATCTCACGCGCTAAATTCGAATCATTGTGTGCTGATTTGTTCGAAAAAACACTCAAGCCATGTGAACTTGCTCTCAGAGATGCGAAAATTAACCCAAGCCAAATCGACGAAGTTATTCTCGTTGGCGGCTCGACCCGTATCCCGAAAATTCAGGAACTTGTGAAGAACTTCTTCGGTAAAGAACCTTCCAAAGGCGTCAATCCTGATGAAGTTGTAGCCGTAGGTGCTGCTATTCAAGGTGGTGTGCTCACCGGCGATGTGACAGACGTACTCTTGCTTGACGTAACGCCGTTAACCCTTGGTATCGAAACACTTGGCGGTGTGATGACTCCGATGATCGCAGCAAATACAACTATCCCAACCAAGAAGTCAGAAACATATTCAACAGCTGCTGACCAGCAAACTTCTGTCGAAATCAATATCTTACAAGGCGAGCGCCCAATGGCCCGCGACAATCGCTCGCTCGGACGATTCCACCTCGACGGTATTCCACCCGCACCTCGCGGCGTGCCGCAAGTCGAAGTGACCTTTGATATCGATGCCAATGGTATTCTCCATGTCGCTGCAAAAGACAGAGCGTCCGGAAAAGAACAAAACATCCGTATCACTGCCTCAAGCGGACTCGACAAATCAGAAATCGAAAAAATGCGCCGCGAAGCTCAGGAAAATGCCTCGGAAGACAAAAAACGCAAAGAGGAAATTGAGCAACGCAATCAAGCAGACAACTTGATCTATTCTACAGATAAGCAAATTAAAGACTTAGGCGATAAAATTCCGGCTGACCACCTTACAAAGATCGAAGCCGCGAAAGAACGCCTCGCCGATGCAATCAAGAATAATCCATCCTCTATCCGCGCAGCGACCGATGCCCTCAATACTGCATGGAGTGATGCTTCGACCCAAATGTACTCACAAGCTGGCGCTGCACCTGGTGAAGGTGGTCAGCCGGGCAATGATGGTCAACAGTCGCAATCTAGCGAACCTAAAGTCGAAGAAGCCGATTATACTATCGTCGAAGAGAAGTAATTTCTCTTATTCTTGAACGGGAAGTTGGGTTACCGTTCTGCAAACTCCACTGAAACGTTTGCGGACACCCTTGCCGACCAACCCTCTTGAAGAAAACTACCCTAAGCGGGCATTATTTATACAGATAATGCCCGCTTTTTTTGTTATTTTTACACCGAATGACATCGTTTCCTTACCTTCAATTCTCAAAGTTCAATGACAAATATTCCGGCTACCCGCGCTGAACGTGTCGGTTGGTACGCTTATGACTGGGCGAATTCTGCCTTCTCCGCCACCGTTATTGCCGTATTCATCGGACCGTATTTAACAGATATTGCTCATTCGGCTGCCGATGCTGATGGCTTTATTCATCCTCTCGGTATTGCCGTCAAAGCTGCGTCGTACTTCCCATATTTGATTTCACTGTCGGTGTTCCTTCAGGTTTTCTTTTTGCCTGTTCTTGGCGCTATTGCCGATTATTCCCATCTCAAAAAACAGTTCCTCGCCGGCTTTGCGTATCTTGGCGCTTTCTCTACGATGGGATTATACTTTCTTGAAGGCAGCAATTACGTGCTCGGCGGCATTCTGTTTGTCCTCGCCAATCTCAGCTTCGGCGCATCGGTTGTCTTCTACAACGCCTATCTCAGCGAAATCTCTCCACCGGAAAAGCGCGATGCAGTGTCCTCAATTGGTTGGGGAATGGGGTATCTCGGCGGCGGGATTTTACTTGCGCTCAATCTCTTTTTATTCTCCAAAGCAGCCGATTTTGGTATTTCCAAAGGACATGCCGTGCGGATTTCCCTTTCATCAGCCGGTCTGTGGTGGGCAATTTTTACCCTTGTTCCGCTCTTTACACTCAAATCCCGGCAGGCGGTCAAGCATTTGAAAGAAGGCCAATTCCTTCTCTCAGTGGGATTTAAGCAGCTATTTCATACGATTAAATCTGCTAGGAAATATCCGCAAACGATGCTCTTTTTAGGCGCTTACTTGCTGTACAATGATGGCGTACAAACGGCAATGAGCATGGCTGCGACCTTCGGGCAAGAAGAACTGCATCTCGGACTCGATGTACTGACGACGGTGATTCTCATGGTGCAGTTCGTGGCATTCTTTGGTGCGTTATTTTTTAATTATATCGCCAAAATCACCTCCGGCAAAACCTCCATCATGCTCACGCTCGTGATATGGATTGCTACACTAGTGTATGCACATAGCTTTCTCCATACCGAAGGACAATTCTACATCCTCGGCGCAGCCATCGCACTCGTCTTAGGCGGGAGCCAGGCACTGAGTCGGTCGGTATTCTCGCTCATGATACCGAAAGGGAGCGAATCTGAATATTTTAGTCTCTATGAAATCAGCGAACGTGGCACGAGTTGGTTCGGGCCACTGCTTTTTGGGCTTGCGCTTCAATTCACAGGGAGTTACCGCATCGCTATCGTGTCGTTAGTCGTATTTTTTGTGCTTGGACTTGGGCTTT